>VBKI01000070.1:105846-170897 GCA_005879535.1 Deltaproteobacteria bacterium
AGCCATTGGTCGGGAAGGTGCCCGGTCCGGCGGGAGTCACCTTCTTGTCCACCATCGATCCGGCGATGGCCAACGCCGGAATGATCATCAGGAAGCGGCCCATGAGCATGTCGGCCGCGAGGGCCAGGTTGAAGAATGGCGTGTTCGCGTTCAGACCGGCGAACGCCGACCCGTTGTTTCCCGCGCCGCTCGAGAATGCGTAGAGGATCTCGGAGAGGCCGTGCGGGCCGGCGTTGTTCAGCGAAGAGATCCCGTAGGGCACGACCACCGCCCAGGCCGCAAAGCCGAGGATGAGCAGCGGGAAGATGAGCGCATAGAGCATCGCCAGCTTCATCTCGCGCGCCTCGATCTTCTTGCCCAGGTACTCGGGCGTGCGGCCGACCATCAGGCCGGCGATGAAGACGGTGAGGACCACGAAGATCAGCATCCCGTACATCCCGGCGCCGACGCCGCCGAAGATGACCTCCCCGAGCTGGATGTTCATCAGCGACACCAGACCGCCCAGCGGCGTGAAGCTGTCGTGCATCGAGTTCACCGCGCCGCAGGAAGCGTCGGTCGTGACCGTGGCGAAGAGCGCCGAGGCGGAAAGACCGAAGCGGCTGCGCAAGGCCCCGCAGAGCGGGATTGTCGTGCGCCTCGGCCCAATAGACGGTGACGACGCCGGCGATGCAAAGCACCGCCATCGCGGCCCACAGTGCCCAGCCCTGACGCTGGTCGCGGGCCATGCGGCCGTACGTGTAGGTCAGCGCTGAGGGAAGGGCGAAGATGGAGACCATCTGCACGAAGTTCGACAGGGGTGTCGGGTTCTCGAACGGATGGGCGCTGTTCGCGTTGAAGAAGCCGCCGCCGTTCGTGCCCAGCATCTTGATCGCCTCCTGCGAGGCGACCGGGCCCATGGCGAGGACCTGTTTCGCGCCTTCCAGCGTCGTCAGCTCGCGGTACGGGAGCAGGTTCTGCAGCACTCCCTGCGAGACGAGGAAGAGCGCGTAGAAGAACGAGATGGGCAAGAGCACGTAGATCGTGGAGCGCACCAGGTCGATCCAAAAGTTGCCGATCGTCTTGCCGCCAAGAGACCCCGCTTTGCGCGTCAGGCCTCGCGCGATGGCAAGGGCCACGGCGATTCCCGCGGCGGCGGAGGTGAAGTTGTGCCACGCCAGCCCGGCCATCTGCGTGAGGTAGCTGACGGTGGTCTCCGGCACATACGCCTGCCAGTTGGTGTTGGTCGTGAAGCTCGCGGCGGTGTTGAACGCGAGCGCCGGCTCCACTGCGGCTAGGTGCTGCGGATTCAGGGGCAGCAGGTGCTGCAGACGCTCGATGCCGTAGGTCACCAGCACGCCGAAGAAGCTGAATGCGAGCAAGGAGAACGCATACACGGGCCAGGTCTGCCCGTGCGCCAGATCCACTCCGCAGAGGCGATACGTGAGTCGTTCGAGTCGTCCGAACGAACGGGGCAGCGGCTGTCGCTCGGCTTCGAAGACGCAGAACATGTACGCGCCGAGCGGCTTCGTCAGCGCCAGCACGACGGCGAAGAACAAGATGATTTGCACCCAGCCGATGGCCGTCATCAGAAGTGCTCCGGTTTGACCAGCGCCCACGAGAGGTAGACGAGCAGAAGCACGGAGAGAGCGAGTCCGATTCCGTATTCGAGGCTCATCAGAGCTTCTCGCAGAGGCGCACGTAGCCCCAGGAGAGGGCGAAGAACGCGGCAGTTGCCAGGACGAGCAGGAAGTCGGCCATGAATGTCTCCGGCCGCACCGTCAAGCATGCGCCGTGCCGTTTCCGTGCGTTGAAATGGGCCGCCGATTCGAGGACTGGCAGAGAATGCGGTTGCAAACTGCGCAGCGATTCCAGCCCTGCCCTTGCAATCTGCAACCGGTCCCTAGAACGCGGCCACGGCGCTGGCGAGCGCGAGCGTCTGGGTCGTCGAGAGGATCGCCTTTCCCGATGCGTCGCGCTGCGACGTGAACAGTGCGGCGCCGGCGATGTCGTGACGGGCTTCCAGCTTCACGATGAGCTGCTTCGCCGGATGCAGCTCGAGCGTCAGGGTGCCCTCGCGCAGCACTTGCGGCGCGCCCGAGAAGAAGCCATCCCGATCGTCGTAGTACTCGGCGCGGGCCGCGATCGCGGCGAGCTCGGACAAAGTGATCCGGGCAAACAATGCTGCCGCATGCCAGAGCGCGGCGCCCTGCGGCCGATCCTGCCATCCCAGATCGGCGGTCGCCCCCAGCGTCAACCTGTTCGTGGCCTTGAACTGCGCCGTGAGATCACCGAACAGCCGCCAATGCGAGTCGTCCCCGGGCAATTCCGGTCCGGCAAAGGTGTTGAAGCTGACGGAGCCGCGTTCGCCCGTCCAGGCGACCTGCGTCCCGACCGCCTTTGCGCGGTTGTTGTCGCCGATCGTTTGCCAACCGTTGAGGAAATGGAGCTGTGCGGACCAATGCGCGTCGATGGTGTATGCCGCTTTCACTCCCGCCTGGTAGTACGGTGAGAACTCTCCCATCCAACCGCGGGTATAGTTCCAGTTGTCCTTGGAGAAGAAAGTCTCGAAGCCGATGTGCGACGGATAGATGCCCGCCTCCAGCAGGAGTCCGGATCCGATCGGAACGACGTAGCTGAGGCTGGCCTGGTACACGGAACGCCAGACGGCCGGCCCGATCCCGGAACCCGACATTTCACCCGCGTGCAGCACTTCGGTTCCGGTGCCGAATGCGAGCGTAAGGTGGAGGCCCACGGGCGCAGGGTCGACCACGACGTCGAGCGCGGCAGCATTCAGGCTCATCTCATTGGCGCGACGCGCGGTCGTTCCCGTCCCTTGAAGGAAGCTGGCGCCGTCGAAGGGCCGATTCGTATTCAGCGCATAGAACGCATCGATGAAGCCGTGCAGCTGGATGGGCGGCGTTTCCGGCGTACCGGCACCCGCCTGGGCGAGCAGCATGATCCCGACCAGCAGCGTGGACATGTCGCGCCCGGAAGCATTGGGCGTGCCAATTTCCTGCCAATCAACCTTCTGGAGTCAGCTGGTCGTCGCCTTCGTCGGGACGCGCCAACCCATACTTCTGCAGCTTGGAATGCGCGCGCTCCTTCAGGCCCGCTCCGGTCGCGGTTTCCACCGGCGGGCTGCCCACGGAGACGTGATGCGGAAGCAGCGAGAGGTCCAATTCGCCGTCGGTGGAGAGCGCGACGATGCCCTCGATCGCGTTCTCCAGCTCGCGCACGTTGCCGGGCCATGAATCCGCGCTGCGGCTGCGCGCGAAGATCAGTGCGTCATGAGCACGATCATCAGCGCCGGCGCGATGGCGCCGAGGACGTAGAAGGTCAGGCCCGGCACCCACGCTTTGATCTCGTTGAACATGCGCGCGAGCCTAGGGCGACCGCGGTGAAGGTCTGCAAGGAGCGCGGGTGTGCGTAGCGCCGCGGCCCTGCGCGGGCAGGCGACGTTCAGCGGCCGCGCAGCTCCTCCTCGGCGAGGAGCATCACTTCCCGCTCCAGCCCGGCGGGATCGTCCGGCGATCCTCTGGAGAGGACGGCGAGACGCTCGTCGCGGACTTGCGCGAGCAGCTTCCTCTTCTCCCGCTCCAGGCGGACCGTCTCGAAGGCGAAGTGCATCATCGTGCGCAGGTCCGTGTTGTCCCAGGGCTTGCGGATGAAGCGATAGACCTCGCCCTCGTTGATGGAACGGAGGGTGAGCTCGGGATCCTTGTCGCCGGTCACGATGATCCGGACCACGTGCGGATGGCGGACGCGCACCAGCTTCAGCAGATCGATCCCGGACATCTCCGGCATGTGGTGGTCGCTGATCACCAGATCGATCGGATGTTTCTCGAACAGCTCCAGCGCCTCGCGGCCGCTGTCCGTGCCGAGGACGCTGTAACCGGCCTCGCCCAGCACGCGCGTGAGCGCCAGGCGCACGGGAAGCTCGTCGTCGACGACGAGGATGGTGCGCGCCGGCAGCAGGTCCACCGCCATCTATCAGAGGTACCGGACACCCCGAGGCTCCACAACGGCGCCCGCATCGAGAAAGGTGGGCGGCGTCGTACACGTCGGTTTCGTGCGTAACGCTTCCGGTGCGCGCGGCACCCACTTGCAGAGACCGGTCCCTTCCGGTCACGGGAGCTCACAATGAAGAACATGATCTTGGTAGCGCTGGCGCTGACCGCGTTCGCGTTCGCGTGCGCGGGCGCGTCGGTGAAGAAGCAGGGTCAGGATTCCCGCGTCGGGTCCTGGGCGGGAGAGGGTTCGATCACCGACAGCGACTCGGGCACGTCCCGGGCGCAGGTCACGATCTTGTACGTGGACCCGATGGGCGTGATTGCGCCCTGATTCGGGCGGTCGCGCTCCGGGCAGCAGTCCGGCCCGGGGCGCGAGCAGTCAAGGCTGCAGCAGGACTGCGACGCTTCCTCCCGGCAGCCTGCGAACAGCGGTGCAGCGCAGGCCACAGCCCGCGGCGAGAGCGCGCAGGCGGCGCGAGGTGAAGAGGCGCACGCGCACTCCTTGCAAGCGGCGGACGAGCGCGTATCCGATTCCCACCAGCGAAACCGCGGCGGCGGAGACCACGGCGCGGCCGCCCGGCGCGAGGTGGCGGCGGATGGCGTCGAGACCGGCGGCGGGGTCTTCGACGAAATCGAATACCCCGCAGCAGACGATCAGATCGAATCTCCGCCCCAGGTGGAGAGTCTCCAGCGAGGCGTGCGCCTCCTCGTCGAGCCACCGCCGCGCGAGCGCGACCATCTCCTTCGAGGCGTCCACGCCGCAGATCGAGGCGACCATCGGCCGCAACAGTGCGGCGATCTGGCCCGCTCCGCAGCCGACGTCGAGCACGGAGTCGGTGGTGCGAGGCGCCGCAAGCTCGACGATCCCCTTGCGCTGCCACGCCAGGACCGGCTCGCGAATGCCATGGGGCCGGCGGCGCGCGTACCTCCCTGACGTGCGCGCATAGAATTCGACGGCCCGCTCAAGGTTGTTCATCGCGCACTCCTCGAACGAGGAGACGCACCCACCCTACCCCTGCAAGGCGTTGCGCCGCAAAGGCAGCAGCCTCCGGATCCGATCGTCCCGCAAGTACAGTCCGATCCAGACGAGGATCCCGAACAGGATGGGGGGAATGAACGGGTCCTGGGCGCGGATATGCGTCGCCACCGCGCCGCCGAGATACGCCGTCGTGAGGATCGCGCCGAGGACTGCGGTTCGGGGGATGGCATACACGACCACGCAGGCGATCTCCACGATGCCGATGGGAACCAGGGTCTGCTGCGGGTATCCAAATTTGCCCGTGAACACCTCGATCACGTTCAGGTTTCCGGTCAGCTTGACGACGCCGCTGAACAGCATTCCGAGGACCGGCAGCGCCGACGCAATCCGCCCGGCCCAAAGCCAGGAACGGCGTTGGTCCGCATGGACGGGGGGCGATACGCTCGAAACTTCAGTCATGAATTCTCCGTCGCAAGGGATCCCTCCCGGGGATCCGCATCCCGGCTATCGATGCCCGAGAACCGTCCCGGTCGCAAATCGTCGGCTCCCTCTTGCGCTCGCGCCCGGCGAGCGCGAAAGAGGGGGGTTTGAAGGCCCGGCGGGCGCATCCATTGAACCGCCGAGGAGGTCCCATGCGTTCGTTTCCGAAGGCCGCCGGTGTCCTTGCCTGCCTGCTGATCGGCTGCCCCAGTGGTCCGCAGCCCACGCCGCAACCCCAGCCCATAGCGCAGCCCGCTCCGCCTCCGGCTCCCGCGCCTCCGCCGCGCGAAACGCCGCCTCCCGAGGTGCGCCAGACGGTCGCGGCCGCCAGCATCTACTTCGACTACGACAGCTCGACGCTCTCCGACGACTCGCGATCGAAGCTGCAGTCGTTCTTCGCCGCCGTCCAGAACCGTTCCGACCTCCGCGTCCGGATCGAAGGAAACTGTGACGAGCGCGGCACCGCCGAGTACAACCTGGCGCTCGGGCAGCGCCGGGCCGACGCGGCGAAGCGATACCTGGCGGACCTCGGGTTTCCGGGATCGCGCATGACGACCATCAGCAACGGGAAGGAGAAGCCGCGCGCGAGGGGCGAGGACGAGGCCGCCTGGCACGAAAACCGGCGCGACGACTTGCTGCCGGAAGGCCAATGACGGAAGCGCGGTAGGCTCGGTTCGCTTCGCCGATCAGCGGCCGGACCACGCGGAGCGGAGCTGTTCCGCGTACCGTTCGGGCGGCTCGGTGTGCGCCTCGTCGCCGACGAGCTTGGGGCCGAACCAGGAGTCGTAGTTCGAGTACAGGCTCTTGAACGGAGGCCGGGCGCAGATCCGGAGATGGAGCGAATAGAACTGGCCGCTGCCGGCATCGGGGCTGGAGAAGAGCGCGAACGTGAACGGGTGCACGCCCGACTTCTCGTAGAAGGAAAGGATCCGTGAGAGCCCTTCGGCGAAGGAGGCGGCGGCGCGATCGTCCAGCTCGATGAGGCTTCCGACGCCGGGAAGCACGCCCCAGATCTCCTTCTGGTGCGCCGGGGCGAACGCGGCGATCCATTCAACCGGATCCGTCGACCCGATGTACCGCGCGCCGTCCCTGCGCTCCTGCTCGAGCAACTCCACCCAGAAGTTGCGGCCCTGGACACGGGAGTATTCGGCGCTGCGCTGGACGACGCGCGCCACGCCGGAAAACGGGACCGTTCTCACGTGCATCTGGAGATGCGGGTGAGGGACGCTCGAGCCGCCCGGCTGGAGGAAGTTCATGCCGGCGAGGTGATGGACGAGGGAAGCGTCCTGCGCTCGCGTGCGCCGGGCCAGGTCAGCGCAGGTGCGGATGGCATCGCCCAATGCCTCCCTGGAGAGCTGGGAAGGAAAGAGCACGTGCCGCGACGGATCGACGATCACCACCGAGTCGTAGCGGCATTTCGAGAACAGGTTCGGCAGCGCGAGCGCTTTGCCGACGGAGAGCTGTCCCTCCTCGACCAGATCGGGCAAGAAGCGCGTCCCCTTCTCTTTCGCGCTGCAGAACGGGCACCCGGCCTTCGATCGGGTCTCGAAGTCGCGCAACATTTCCACGTCCGCGGTCCCGAGGAAGGCCTTGGCCTTCTCGCCGAGCGCGAGGTTCACGGAGGCGACGGTGCCGGTGAGCGGATCGATGCGCTGCTCGATCTCTTGTTCGGTGCGGTTGCCTGCGGGATCGATGAGAAAGGTGCGCTCGGTGATCGACGCCAGCTCCATGTCGCCGCCTCCTGGTCGGACTTCTACTCCAAGGCGACGACGTCGATCTCCACCAAAGCGGCCTCATTGGGGAGCACTGCCTGCACGGTCGATCGCGCCGGCGGAGCGCCGGTGAAGAACTTCGCGTACACCTCGTTCATCGCCTGGAAGTCGCCGATGTTGCGGAGAAACACGGTCGTCTTCACCGAGCGATCCAGGCTGGTGCCCGCGGCGGTGAGCACCGCTGCGAGGTTCTTCAGCACCCGCTCCGTCTGCGCCTTGATGTCGCCTTCGATGACCTTGTTCGTCGCGGGGTCGCGCGCGACCTGGCCGGCGGCGAAGACGAAGCCGCCCGCCTTGATCGCCTGCGAGTACGGACCCGCGGCAGGTGGAGCATCCTTCGTGGCGACGGGTTGTTTCGCTGCGGGTGACGAGACGAGCAGTGCCAACGAACCCAGCAATCCGAGCGGATTCTTCACGGCCACACCCCTTGTGGCCGCGCAACATCGCACATTCGCGAATTCCGAATCAGGGGGCTGCCGTACCGGGCGCGACGAAAGTTTGTCGCGTGACACCGGATGCCGACAGCCGAGCCAGGCAGAACGCCGAAATCGCCATCACGATGTCCCGGACGGCGATGTCGTAGTACCCGCCGATGACGAGGTTGAGGGCGATCCCCAGCAACCACAGAGCCACAATCCAGGCGAACAACCGCGTCCAGGGGGTCAGCAACACGCCGACGCCGGCCACGATCTCGATGATTCCCACGAGGTGCATGAAGAACCGGGGCGTCATCGGGAGCAGATGCGCAATCGGAGGAGCGAGGTATTTGTCCCACTGAACGAGCAGATCCGTGAATTTGTCGAGACCCGCGACGATCGGGACGAGCCCAAACACCAGCTTCAGCGTCCGCCGGATGGTGTCGTCTGCCGTCCCGCCTGCTGAATCCATCACCGCCATTGATGCAATCCTTTCCAGTCGCTCGCGCGCGCGAGCTGTTTGGTCGTCATGAGCGTATTGCTTCGCAAAAGGTTCCTTCAGCGGCGCATTTCAGCTCTCCGACAGGCTTTTCATCGCTGGTGGCCATGCGGACATTGCGACGCCTCGGGAGGACCCATGCGCGCTGTCATGCTGCTTTGCGCTCTCCTGGTCGCTTGCGGACCGGTCGCCTCCGGCACCGGTTCGACCGGCGGCCCTTCGATCGATGCCGGCCCGGACACGGACGGAGGAATCGACGGCGGACGGCCCATCCAGCAATTTGGACTGCGCATCGGCGTGAACGGCCAGGGCGCTATCCAGTCCATCCCAGCGGGCATCGACTGCGGCCAGGTCTGCGCGGCCTCGTTCGACGAAGGCACGTCCGTCTCCCTCACCGCGGCTCCCGCGAGCGGCTTCCGATTCGACGGGTGGGGCGGCGCCTGCAGCGGACCCGGCGGGTGCACGGTGACGATGAAGGCCGAAACCCAGGTCTGGGCAACGTTCGTAGCCATCCCGCCCACCCAGCACGCCGTGACCGTCATTCTCACCGGCACAGGCAGCGGGACCGTCTCGTCGCAGCCGAAGGGTATCGATTGTGGCGGCACTTGTTCGGCGACGTTCGACAATGGCACCGGCGTGGCTCTCACTCCTGCGGCCGCCGCCGGCTCGCAGTTCGGCGGATGGGGCGGCGCCTGCACCGGAACGGCCGGCTGCACGGTGACGATGGATCGCGAGCAAGTGGTCGCGGTGCGCTTCCAGCCCGTCGCGCCGCCGCCGCAGAAGCTCGCGTACACGATCACGGAAATCCCCGGCGTCGAGGGAAACTCGTCCCTCATGCCCAGCGGGATCGACAGCCGTGGCGACCTCGTTGGGAGCTACTGGATCACGAACGGCAGCATCGTCGACGCGCACGCCTTCTTCTATGACGTGGGCACGGGCGCGACTCGCCGCATCGGAGGCAACGACGGAAGCAGCAGCCAGATGGCGAACGGCGTCAACGATTCCCTGGCAGTCGCTCTCGCAACCAACGCCCGGCCCGGAACCCATCAGCATGGGTTCCTCTGGCGCGACGGCAATCAGACGGACATTGGTGCCCTTCTAGCCGGGACGAACGGCCCGCAGACGGCGGCCACGGCCATCAACCAGCGTGGCTCCATCGCGGGCTGGTCGCTGGGCCCGAAGAACTTCCAGCGCGCGGTCCTCTGGGACGGATCCACTCTCCACGATCTCGGCTCTGCAAACGACAACTGGAGCTACGCGTACGCCATCAACATCGACGGCGTCGTCGCCGGCGCGAGCAGCGTGGCGAGCGACCCGTTCAACACGCATGCCGCGGTCTTCCAGAATGGCACCGTGAAGGACCTCGGCACGCTCGGCAACCGATGGTCGACGGCGTCCGCCATCAACGATCGGGGGCGGGTCGTCGGCAGTGCCATGACCGCGACGGGAAAGGACATCCACGCCTTCGTCTACGATCTGCCGGACGGCCCGATGCGCGACGTCTCACCGAGCGCGAACTGCGGACTGTTCGCCGTCAACAACAGCGGCGACGCGGTGGGTTACTGCACCCCCGACCAGAAGGTCAATCACGGCGTTCTTTGGCACGATGGCGCCTTCATCGACCTGAACGACGCGATCAGCGACCCGTCCTGGTTCATCGGTGCGGCGCGCGCGATCAACGACCGCGGGCAGATCGCCGTCACCGCAAATCACAATGGCGGCGCGTTCCAGGCGGTCCTGCTGACGCCGCGCTAGAGGCGCGAAAGGGAAAAGGCGGCCCGGCGGCCGCCTTTTCGCTGCAAGGACCGGGATCAGGTCCGGTCAATCGTCGTCGTCGTCGTCGTGGCAGGCCGTTCCGCGCCCGATGCAGTTCGCCTTTCCGGTCAGCTGCAGGATGTCGAGACCGGAACCGTTGCGGTCCGTGGCGTAGATGAAGCCGCGATTGTCGACCTCGACGTTGTTCGTCATGTAGCCGTCGGGTTGAACGGTATTGGCATTCGAGACCGGGACGTAGAAGCCAACTTCGACCGGCCCCTGCGGCTCGCGGATGTCCCATGCGCGGATTCCACCGGTGAAGTACGCGAGGAACGTCACCCGGCCGTAGAACGGGTTCCTGAAGTTCTCCTCGCTGGAGTGCACGCCGAAGCGCGCGCCTCGCTTGCAGTAGTTCCCGCGGGGATACCTCTCGCCTGCGCGCGGATCCACCCACATGGTCGAGAGCACCATCGGGCCCTGCCACGGGTTCTGCTCGACGCGCGTGCCCGGGGGAGCAGTTTTCGAGTTTTCCACGGTCACGTCGACGACGAAGCTCCAGTGCGGCGCTTCCTGGCACAGATCGGCGGTGGCTTCGGAGGCGAGCAGCACGACGTCGCGCGTCTTGAACTCGGTGAAGTTGGCATAGCTCGCCGGCTGGAGCCCGAACACCGGCATGCTGGTGTGGCCGCCCTGATCCGGCGACATGTAGAGGATGCCGACCTGCGGCGCCTCGAGGTCGGCGTTCGTCAGCTTGTCGTCGGTGTTCGCGGCGGGCGTGAGCAACTTCGCGCGGTCCAGGATCTGCATGACGCCGTCGTCCCCCACTCCCCACGCGGCGTAGACACGGTTGCCGATCACGTCCGGAGCGCGCGCCAAAAAGGCGGCAGCCTGCGGATGTTCGAACGCCGAGATCGCGCCGTGCAGCGAGGGCGGCACCGGACCCGTTCCGTTCGGCTGCGAGCCCGGCAAGCCGAAGGTACGGATGATGGTGGGTGTTGCGTTCGGATTGCTCCAGTCCGCGATCACCATCGACTGCCCCTGCCGCCACCTCATCCCGGTGGTTGCAGCGACGTCCTTGCTGCCCGGCAAGTACGCGATACCGCTCTTGCATTCCCACCAGACCTTGTGCGTGTTGCGGATTCCGCGCAGCGCGCTAGCGAGGAACGGGCTGGTCACGTTGGTGACGTCCCAGACCTCGTACCCTGCGAACGAGCTCCCCTGGATGTTGCGCATCAGGTAGACGTGGTTCGGCGTGCCGCGCGGCAGGTCGCTGCCCAGGCACAAGCGCACCATCTGCGCCTGGCCGCCGGCCGCCGGTACGGGGATGTGGAACTTCTCGACCGGACGCGAAGGATTGGTGGCGTCGATGATCATCGTTCCGTTCAGCTCGAGCGCTCCGCCGTTCAGCGGATTCGGCTTCGGAGCGGCAGACGAGTGCGTCCCCGCGAAGGCGATGGTCCGGCCGTCGGGATAGAGAATCACGTTCGGCTGATAGGATGGACGGCCTTGCAGGTCGACGTGACCCACGCGCCGCATGTTCCTCTGCTCCCCGCTCTGACTGATGCCGCGATCGTCGCGCGCCACCGCTCGTCCGGCCAGCGTTGCTGTGACGGCAACAGCCATGCTCGCGAGAACGCGCTTGCGCCCGGTTCCAGAGATCAACATTGGTTCCCCCTGTGGTTGTGGCCGGCCCGGCGAAAGCCGTTCCGACGAACATCTGCTGACTGCGGAGACTGCCCCCTCAGCACGGTCGGGACCGACCGGCGAGACAGCGGATGCTCCGCTCACACGTTCCCGTCAAGACGAGTTGCGTCACGGCATGTTCGAGAATTTCCACCATGTAGTGCGCTTCCCGTCGGACCCCAGAAGGCAGTGCGGTGTTTGCAGAACAGATTCTGGCCGGTTAGGCTCTGTCTGTGCTGCGCCGCGTAATTGCTGCAGTCGCGCTTCTCGGCCTGGCGTCCGCGCCGGTCGTCGGACGGACGCGGCTTCTCTGCCGCTATACGGGCGTCGAAATCACCGACTGCGCCGAGCAGGAGCTGCCTGGTCAGTCGGTTCTACGAACCGACGGCTGCTGCGACCCGCAAATGACTCGGCCTCTCGCCGCCACGATCGGTGCCGAGCGATACGAGCTGGCGTCGCCGATGGTTTGCGCGCTTCCCGTCTCGGTCGCAGCGGATACGCCGGCAATTGCGTTTGCCGTTGTTGCGCGGGTCTCGCCCGCGGGGGCCGTGGGACCACCCGTCTTTCTGATCACCCGCGCCTTGCTCATCTGAGCCTTCGGGCTGGATTGTCCGCTGCCCTGCCGCGCATTCGTGTGCGGCACGGTTCGCTGTCCACCCATGCCGTCGCTTGCCGACGGGAGGCACTCAATGGTCGCAGTGTTGTTTGCATTTGCGCTCGCAGCGCCCTCCCCGCTTCGCCTGGCGGAGTTGCTCCGGGAGGCACGGGAAAAGAATCCCGATCTGAAGGCCGCAGAGGCGCGCACGCAGGCTGCGAGAGAGAGCGTTTCGCCGGCCGGGGCTCTCGATGACCCGATGCTGATGGTGCAGCTCTGGAACGCGCCGGTGGATTTCTCTTCCATCCCGGTCATGGTCCAGCTCACGCAACCGATTCCGCTCGGTGGAAAAAGAGCCGCGCGTACCGATGCCGCCCGCGCCGACGCTTCGATGGCGGAGGCCGAGCTGGCCGGCAAACGGCGGGAGATCGAAACGCAGGTTGCCTCCGCTTACTTCGATCTGTTCCTCGCCGAGCGGACGCTGGAAGTGGACGACGAGCTGGAGGGCCTCCTGAAGGTGCTCTTGCAGTCGTCGGAGGCGCGCGTCTCGACCGGCAAGGGCGAGCAGGTGGAGCTCTTGCGCGCGCAAGGTTCGCTCGTCCAGCTCAAATCGGATCGGGAGACCGCAGTCGATCACCGCCGATCCGCGTGGTCGCGGCTGGCGTCCTTGCTTGACCGCGATCTGGCCGCGCCCACCGGAACGACCACGCAGCCCGGAATGCTGACGTCACTGCCGGAGGTGAGCGAATTGCAGCAGCGCGCATTGCGCGAGCGGCCGGAGCTCGCCGCCGCCCGCGCGCAGATCGCAGCGGCCGAGGCCCAGGCGCGGCTGGCCAAGGCCTCCACGGTACCTGACCTGGGCGTCTTCGCGGCCGAGATGCACGTATTCAGGAACCCTGGCGGCCCGTCGAATTTTCTCTTCGCGGGCGTGCAAGTAAACCTCCCGATCTTCAGCGGCGGCAAGAACCGCCCGCGCATCGCCTCCGCACAGGCCCTGGTCATCGCGGCGCAGGAGGCAACGCATGCGCTGCGCAACCGCGTAGCCTCGGAGATCGCCGAGACGTACGCACACCTGCTCGCGGAGCAGCATCAGATCGACCTGCACCACCAGCTCATTCCGATCGCGCGCCAGACGGTCGAGAGCGCGCAATCGAGCTACGCCGCGGGGCGCACGGCCTTCGTCATGGTCCTCGACAGCGCGCGCGAGCTGCGCATGCACGAGCTAGATCTGGCGACGCACTTCGCGATGTACGAACAGCGCCTCGCCGAACTGCAGCGGGCGGTCGGGGCGGATCTGGGACTCGAGCGATCAGCGGAGGCAGGCCATGAAGAGCGTCATTAGCATCGCGGCGCTGGTCCTTCTCGGTGCCTGCGCGAAGAAGGACGGTTCGGGTGCGCTGCACGCCGGTGACATGCTGGTGCGTGTCCAGCTCGATCCCGACCCGCCGGTGGCCGGCGACAACGTCCTGTGGATCGAGCTGATGGATGCGCAGGGCAAGGGCATCGACGGCGCACAAATCGGGTTCATCTACGACATGGCCGCGATGGGCGCCATGCCCGAGATGAAAGGCGGCGGCGACGTCAAGGCGAAGGGCGGCGGAAGGTACGGGATCACGTATCCGCTCTCGATGTTGGGCGACTGGACACTCACCCTCGGAATCGACGCTCCCGGACACTCTCACACCGAGTTGCGTCTGAAGGTATCGCCGCCGCACAAGGGCTACACGGTCGAGACGCGCGGGGCGATGCCGGCGCGCGAAGGCGGGGCGCAGACCATCGAGCTCGCACCTGAGCGGCAGCAGCTGATCGGCGTTGTCTACGCCCGGGTCGAGCGAAGACCGTTGACCATCACCCTGAGGGCGACCGGCCGCGTCGAGGTGGACGAGACGCAGGTCAGCGAGGTGGTGCTCAAGTACGACGCGTACGTCGAACAGCTGTTCGTGGACCAGACCGGGCAGCCGGTAAAGAAGGGTGACCCGCTGCTCACCCTGTACAGCCCCGAGTTGCTCTCGGCGGAGCGGGATTATCTCGTCGCGCTCCGTACCCCCGGCGTCCCGGGGAGCGAGCAGCTGGTCCGGGCGGCCGAGGAGCGTCTCAAGCTGTGGAACCTCGGTGAGGCGCAAATCGCGCGGCTGCGCAAGCGAGGCACCGCGGAGCCGCGCGTCGTCATCCGCAGTCCCGCCGACGGAACCGTGCTGGAGAAGAGCGTCGTCGCCGGAACAAGGGCGATGGCCGGGAACGTGCTTTATCGAATCGGAAATCTGGGACGGATCTGGGTCGTAGCGGACCTGTTCGAATCGGATGCTCCATATATGGAGCCGGGTCTCCCCGCGACGCTGGCGCTACCGTTCGCGGGCGGCCATTCGCTGAAAGGCACTGTCCAGTTCGTGTATCCGACCGTCGATGAAAAAACGCGATCGGTCAGGGCGCGACTGGTCTTTCCCAACGCGCGGCTCTCGCTCAAGCCGGGGATGTTCGCCGACGTGAAAATCGAGGTGCCGCTGGGCTCCCGGCTTTCAGTCCCCGACGATGCCCTTCTCGCGTCCGGCGAACACCGCTACGCATTCGTGAAGCGCGGTGAAGGAGAGCTGCAGGCCAGGGAAGTCAAGGTCGGCGCGCTCGGCGATTACGACGAGGTCCTCGCTGGCCTCAGCGAGGGCGAGGAGGTCGCGACACAGGCAACGTTTCTCTTGTCGAGCGAGGCGCAGCTACGCAGTGCCCTTCCGCGCTGGAACAATCCGTGATCACCAGGGTCATCGCCTGGTCCGCGAAGAACCGCCTCGCGACGCTGTTGCTCGTCGCACTCGCGAGTGCGTGGGGCGTGCTGTCGCTGCGGCACACTGCGCTGGATGCGATCCCCGACCTCTCCGACGTCCAGGTGATCATCTTCTCGGAATGGATGGGCCGTGCCCCCGACCTGGTCGAGGACAACATCACGTATCCCGTGGTGTCGTCGCTGCTCGGCTCGCCGCGCGTCACCGCAGTCCGCGGGCAGTCGATGTTCGGCATGTCGTTCGTGAACGTCATCTTCGAGGACGGCACCGATCTGTACTGGGCGCGCAGCCGCGTGCTGGAGAAGTTGTCGAGCATTTCGAACAAGCTGCCGCGAGGCGTGACACCGATCCTCGGCCCGGACGCTACCGGCGTCGGCTGGGTGTTCGAATACGCGCTGGTCGACAAGACCGGACACGCGACGCTGCAGCAACTCCAGTCGATCCAGGACTGGAACATCCGTTACGCGCTTCAGGCGGTGCCGGGCGTGGCAGAGGTCGCGAGCGTCGGCGGGTTCGTGAAGGAGTATCAAATCAATCTCGACCCTGACAGGTTGGCGGCGCTCAACATCCCGCTCGGCACTGTCGTGAACATGGTCCGCATGTCGAACGCGGACGTGGGTGGTCGGGTCCTGGAAATCAGTGGAACCGAGCACTACGTGCGCGGCCGCGGCTACGTCAAATCGCCCAAGGACCTGGAGAAGGTCGTGCTGGGCTCGCACATGGGGACGCCGGTGCTGCTGCGCGACGTCGGCACGGTGCGCATGGGGCCGGCGCAGCGGCGGGGACTTGCGGACCTCGACGGTGAGGGCGAAACGGTGGGCGGAGTCGTCGTCGCGCGCTCGGGCACGAATGCGCTCGACGTGATCGACGCGGTCAGGTCGCGCATCGCCGAGCTGAAACCTACCCTGCCGGAAGGGGTGCAGATCGTTCCGACCTACGACCGGTCGCGGCTCATCCGCGAGAGCATCGCCACGCTGAAGCACACGCTGATTGAAGAGTTGATCGTCGTCACGCTGGTCATCCTGCTCTTCCTGCTCCATTTCCGTTCGACGCTCGTCCCGGCGCTCCTGCTGCCGATCGCGGTGGTGCTTGCCTTCATTCCCATGAAGCAGATGGGTCTGACCGCGAACATCATGTCCCTGGGCGGGATCGCCATCGCCATCGGCGCGATGGTCGATGCGGCGATCATCGTCGTCGAGAATGTCCACAAGCGGCTGGAGGCGATCAAACCCGGGGACCAGCGCGCCGAAGTGGTGCTGCGCGCGCTTCAGGAGGTGGGCCGGCCGATTTTCTTCTCGCTGCTCGTCATCACGGTGGGATTTCTACCCGTATTCACGCTGGAGGGTACTGAAGGCCGCCTCTTCTCGCCGCTCGCCTGGACCAAGACCTTCTCGATGGCGTTCGCGGCGTTGCTCTCGATCACGCTGGTCCCCGCCATCGCGACCACCTTCATCCGCGGGAAGATCCGCGACGAGGACCACAATCCGGTCAGCCGTCTTCTCGGCCGCCTGTACGATCCCGTCTGCCGCTTTGCCCTGCGCTTCCGCTGGCCGGTGATCGCCGGCGCGCTCGTGCTCATGGCTCTCACGGTGCCTGTAGTGAAGTTCCTCGCCAGCGAATTCATGCCGCCGCTCAACGAGGGCACCCTGCTCTACATGCCGACCAGCGTTCCCGGCATGAGCGACGCCACCGCGCGAGATGTCCTTCAGCGGCAGGATCAGGTAATCAAGCGATTCCCGGAAGTCGAGAGCGTATTCGGCAAAGCGGGACGTTTCGACACGCCTACCGACCCAGCCCCACTCTCGATGTTCGAGACCGTCGTGAACCTGAAGCCTGGCGTGAAAGACCTGGACGCGCTGGTGCGCAAGCTGGATGCCGCGCTGCAATTTGCGGGCATGCCCAACGTCTGGTGGATGCCGATCCAGACGCGCACCGAGATGCTGGCGACCGGCGTGCGCAGCCCGCTCGGCGTGCTGGTGCTCGGCCCCGACACGAAGGTCATCGATCGGATCGGCGAGGAGATCGAGACGGCGTTGCGCGAAGTTCCCGGAACGCGCAGCGCGTTCTCGGAACGGATCGGCGGCGGGTATTTCCTCGACTTCGACGTCGATCGTGACCGCGCGGCGCGCTTCGGCCTCAATGTCGGCGACGTCGAGGATGCCGTCGAGACCGCCATCGGTGGCCTGACGGTGTCGACCACCGTCGAGGGACGCGAACGCTATCCGGTGACGGTTCGATACGCCCGCGACTTCCGTTCCGACCTGCAATCGCTCGGGCGCGTGCGAGTCGCCACGATGGACGGAGCGCAGATCGCCCTCGGACAGGTGGCGAATCTGAGATTGCGCACAGGTCCGTCGATGCTGCGCGACGAGAACGGACAGCTGGCAGGGTACGTTTTCGCCGACACGAGCCGCCCTATCGATGACTACGTCCACGACGCGAAGAAGGCGGTCGCGGACAAGGTCAAGCTCCCGCCGGGTTACCGTCTCGACTGGGCGGGGCAGTACCGCTACCTCGAGCGTGCCAAGGCGCGCCTTGCAATCGTAGTGCCCCTTACGCTGCTCATCATCTTCATGCTGCTCTTTTTCAACTCGGGGAGCGCAATCGAGGCGGCAATGGTGATGCTCGCCGTCCCCTTCTCCCTGATCGGCGCGTTCTGGCTGCTCTGGCTGCTTGGCTACAACATGAGCGTCGCGGTGTGGGTCGGACTCATCGCGCTGGCCGGCCTCGATGCGGAGACTGGCATCGTGATGCTTCTGTACCTCGACCTGGCCTGGAAGGAACGCAAACCATCCACGCGCGACGAGGCGCGTGAGGCCATCGTGCAGGGCGCGGTCAAACGCATCCGGCCAAAAATGATGACGGTGGCAACCATCCTGGTCGGCCTGGTGCCGATCCTCTGGTCGCAGGGCACGGGCGCGGACGTGATGAAACGCATCGCCGCGCCGATGGTCGGGGGCGTCGTCACCTCTGCCATCCTCGAGCTCGTCGTCTACCCCGCGCTGTACCTCATCTGGAAGGGACGGGGCCTTCCGCAGACCATTCAAGGAGAAGCAGCATGAATTGGATTGTCACCAGCGTCCTGGGTCCTGCAGTCACCGCGTGATTCCGTACTTCGTCATTCCGCCGCTGCGAATCGGGCCGGTTGCGCTGCAGCCGTTCGGTATCCTCTCCGCAGCGGGGATCCTGCTCGCCTCGCGGCTCCTGGTACGCGAGGCGAGCAGGCGCGGACTCCAGACCGAGCCGATGGAGAAGCTCGCGACGTGGGCGGTTGCCGGCGGCATCGTCGGAGCCCACCTGGTGCATCTGCTCCTCTACCATCCGGAAGAATTGCGGGAGAACGGGCCGCTGCAGATCCTGAAAGTATGGGACGGCCTCTCTTCGACCGGCGGCGTGGTCGGCGGGATCATCTGCTGCATCGCGTTCCTGCGGCGACACGGCCTCCGGTTTGCGACGTACGCGGACGCTTTCGCTATCGCTGTTCCTCCCGGGTGGGCAGTCGCGCGACTCGGTTGCTTCTCGGTCCACGACCATCCGGGAGTTTTGACGAGCTTCTTTCTGGCAGTGGCCTTCCCCGGAGGGGCACGCCACGACATGGGACTCTACGATGCGCTCGTCCTGACCGGGATCACGATCCTCGTTTACATGCTTGACCGACGTACAGCGCTTCAGGGGAGGCTGCTGGCTGTCGTCGCGCTATTGTATGGATCTTCCAGGTTCGTTCTCGACTTCCTGCGCGCACGCGATCTCCCGTACTCAGACGCGCGGTACTTCGGTTTGACGCCCGCTCAGTATGGCGCTCTCCTCCTCATGATGTGGGGTCTCTGGAAGCTTGCTCGCGGGCGGCGAGACATTGTTCACCTGCCCGCGTCTGCGCCACATTGAACACGCGGTTGCATCCCGCCACGGTGCCGCACAGAATCCCCGCCAATGGTGCGGGTGATCGCAACCGTCGCCTCGTTGGTGTTGAGTGCGCAGGGCTTCGTGCCCTTGGTACTGGCCTGCTGCAGCGCTCCGGCGGTGCATGCCTGCTGTTCGAAGGCGAGAGCGGCCGACATTCCGGACCTTCCGCTGCTCAGCCGGGCACCGTGCTGCACGCCTGCCCCGCCGCAGGCGATCCACAGAGAAGACTCCGTCAGCCCGGACCGCGTCAGCAGCGCGCCTCCTGCCGTGATCGTCCGGCCGACCGATGTACCCGTCTACCTCACCTCGATTCCGCCACGCCGCAGGACCGTTCCCGGCGCCGTGCCAGCGCTGGGACCACCTCTGCCGCTTCGGATCTAGATGGACGTCATGCGCCTTCTGTAAGACCGCGGCGCGTCGGTCCGTCTTGATCTTCGCTTCACTTCAAACGCCGCTCGCGCGGCAGAGGTACGTCTTGAACAACTGGACGGTTGCGCTCGCAGCGAGCGCACTGGTCGTCAGCCCCGGGATCGCGCACGCGCAAGAGCACGAGCACGGATCCATGCCCGGCATGGAACACGCCGAGCCGGTTGGGCCTGGTGCAGAGCCGTTATCGTTCACGCACTCGCGCGAAGGCTCGGGCACGAGCTGGATGCCGGACTCCTCGCCCGTCTTCGCGCACCACTTCATGGCCGGCGACTGGATGCTGATGCTCCACTACGCCGCGACCTTGGGGTACGACGATCAATGGAGCGATCGCGGTTCGCGCCGCCTCACCTCGACGAATTGGGTCATGGGGATGGCGGCACACCCGCTCCTCGGAGGACAAGTCACCTTCCGGACCATGCTCTCGGCCGAGCCTGCCACCGCGGGCGGCGAGCTGCAGCTTCCGCTGCTGCTCCAGAGTGGCGAGACGTATGGCGGTCAGCCGCTGCACGATCGCCAGCACCCGCACGACCTCTTCATGGAAGTCGCCGCAATCTACCGCCGTCCCATCGCCGACCTGTTCGGCATCGAATTGTACGGCGCGCTTTCAGGAGAGCCGGCGCTGGGGCCGACCGCGTTCATGCATCGCGCTTCAGCGATGAACAATCCGTTCCCGCCGATCGGCCACCACTGGCAGGACTCGACGCACATCTCCTTCGGCGTGCTGACTGCGGGCGTCTACAACCGATGGGTCAAGCTGGAGGGATCCATCTTTCACGGGCGCGAGCCCGACGAGAATCGCTGGGATTTCGACTTCGGCGCGCTCGATTCCTGGTCCGGACGGCTATCCGTGAACCCGACGCAACAGACCAGCTTCCAGGTCTCCTATGGCTACGTGAACAGCCCCGAGGCGGCGCAACCGCAGGAGAACCTCCATCGAGTGACCGCGTCAGGAAGCTACAGCGCGCCGATGCTCTCGGACGGCAACGTCGCATTGACTGCGCTCTGGGGAAGAAACGTCGAGGCGGGCCATTCATCGGACAGCGCGCTCGTCGAGGCGAATCTCGATCTCGACGGCAAGAACGTGCCCTTCGTGCGCTTCGAATACGTCCAGAAGCTCGGCCATGACCTCGTGCTGCCGGGCGACCCGGACGCAAAGTACGACGTGTTCCAAGGCTCGTTCGGATATGTGCACCGCTTCACCGGCGGGCCCGTCGTGCCGGTCATCGGCATATCCGTGGACATCGGGATCGTGCCCGCCTCCATCGAGGCGCAGTATGGGACGCGGACTCCCGTGGGGGCCTTCGTCTTCATCGGGCTACAGCCGCCGAAGATGTCGTTGGGCCACGAACACCACATGAGCGGCATGTGAAGAAAAACGAGACGGCGGCGCAGTCGCGAACCGGAATCGATCCGGTCTGCGGCATGAAGGTGGATCTCGATCATCCCAAGGGCGGGAAGGTGATCTACCAGGGCCGCGAGATCGGCTTCTGCAGCGGGAGATGCAAGGCAAAATTCGAGGCCGATCCGCAGAGGTACCTCCGTCCGAAGAAGGCCGAATCGCCGCCGCCGCCGGGCACCGAATGGACTTGCCCCATGCACCCGCAGATCGTCCGCAACGGCCCCGGATCGTGCCCCATCTGCGGCATGGCGCTCGAGCCCCGCGCCGTATCACTCGACGAGAGCAATCCCGACCTGGACGACATGAGCCGGCGGTTCTGGGCGAGCCTCGTCTTCACGGTGCCGGTGTTTCTGCTCGGCATGTCCGAATTCCTGCCGGGAACGCCGGTCCAACATGCGCTTGGTCATTGGTTGCCGTGGATCGAGCTGGTGCTGACGACGCCCGTGGTCCTCTGGGCAGGCTGGCCGCTGTTCGAGCGCGGCTGGGCGTCGATCGTGAACCGAAGTCTCAACATGTTCACGCTGATCGCTCTCGGTACCGGTATCGCGTACGTATTCAGTGTCATCGCGACCGTCGCCCCGAGCCTTCTTCCGGAAACAATGCGGCGCGGCGGAATGGTTCCCGTCTACTTCGAGCCGGCGGCGTTCATCGTTTCGCTCGTCCTCCTCGGCCAGGTCCTCGAGCTTCGAGCGCGGGCGAGAACGCGCGGAGCGCTCAAGGCACTGCTGGGGCTCGCTCCAAAGGTCGCTCGCCGCATCGACAAGGACGGCTCCGAGCACGACGTCGCACTCGCGGAGGTGATGCCCGGCGACCTGCTCCGGGTTCGCCCGGGCGAGAAGGTGCCCGTCGACGGCCTCGTCATCGAGGGGCGCAGCAGCGTCGACGAGTCGATGATCACGGGGGAAGCAATCCCGGTCGAAAAGGGCCCTGGCAGCAGGGTCACCGGCGCGACGGTCAACCAGACGGGGAGCCTGGTGATGCGCACCGAGCGCGTCGGCGAGTCGACCCTGCTGGCGCAGATCGTGCGCATGGTCAGCGAGGCGCAGCGGAGCCGCGCGCCCATCCAGCGACTTGCGGACAAGGTAGCGGGTTGGTTCGTGCCCATCGTCGTTGCTGTCGCCGGGCTGACCTTCGCGACCTGGATGCTGGTCGGACCGGAACCGCGATTCGCGCACGCGCTGGTGAATGCCGTGGCCGTCTTGATCATCGCTTGCCCGTGCGCACTCGGTCTCGCCACCCCGATGAGCATCATGGTGGGCGCGGGACGGGGCGCGACCGCGGGCGTCCTCATCCGCAATGCCGAGGCGCTCGAGGCCATGGAGAAGGTCGACACGCTTCTCGTCGACAAGACAGGCACAATCACCGAGGGAAAGCCGCGGATCGTGACCGTTCAATCTTTCGCACCATTCGCCGAATCGGAGGTGCTCCGGCTCGCAGCAAGCCTGGAGCGCGCCAGCGAGCATCCGCTCGCGCGCGCCATCGTGGAGGGCGCACGAGAGCGCGGAATGTCATTGGGACCTGCAGGCGAGTTCACCTCGACGACCGGCGGTGGCGTCAGCGGCCACGTCGAGGACCGCCAGGTCTGGGTCGGAAGCCCGCGGTTTCTGGAAAGCGTGCATGTTCCCGTCGAAGGAGCGAAAGAGCGGGCGGAAAGGCTGCGCGCCGAAGGGCAGACCACGCTGTTCGTCGCCATCAATGGGCAGCTCGCGGGGTTGCTTGGAGTCGCAGATCCCATCAAGCCATCCAGCGTAGAGGCGATTCGGCTACTGCGAGCTGAAGGCATCCGGGTCGTGCTGGTCACGGGCGACAGCCGTACGACCGCGGAGACCGTGGCGCGGAAGCTGGGCATCGAGGACCTTCACGCAGAGGTCCTGCCGTCGCAGAAGAGAGACCTCGTGCTGCGGCTGAAGCGCGAAGGCCGCATCGTCGCGATGGCCGGAGACGGCATCAACGACGCGCCGGCGCTTGCAGCCGCGCACGTCGGCATCGCCATGGGCAGCGGAACCGACGTGGCAATGGAGAGCGCCGGAATCACGCTGGTGAAGGGCGACCTCCTCGGCATCGCTCGAGCCCGGATTCTGAGCCGCGCCACCATGCGCAACATCCGGCAGAACCTGTTCTGGGCGTTCGCCTACAACGTGGCCGGCGTGCCGCTCGCGGCGGGCGTTCTCTACCCGGCCTTCGGCCTGCTGCTAAGCCCGATGATCGCCAGCGCAGCAATGAGCTTCAGCTCGGTCTCGGTGATCGTCAACGCTCTGCGCCTTCACCGAATTCGCATCTAAGTAGCGGACGTAAAAGCATCACCGCGTCGCCGGGTACGGGTCGCGGAACACGAGCAGGCGCCCCTTGCCGGGATCGCACACGTAAGCGCTCCCCGAATCGTCCGTCGCAACGCAATGCGCGTCGGGCGCGGTCTCCGCGCTGCCGAGCACCGCCGGCCGGCCGCGCCCGTCGATGCCGATCACGGTCAGCGTCGCCGCCCCGGCGCCGGGCACGTAGAGGTGCGAGAGCCTGGCCGCGAATGCGATCACGTCCACGCCGTTCCCCGCCGGAGCGTGGCCGAGGACCGTGCCGCCGTGCTCGACATCGAGAACGACTGCTTTTCCCTCCTTGCAGCCCACGAAAGCGTATCCGTGCGGGACGTCGAGCGCGAGACCGCGTGCGCCTTCGCAACCGTTGGGCCAGCGCGCCACGATCGTCCGCGATGCGAGGTCGATGGCGAGCGTCGCGTCGTGCCAGGTGTTCGTGTACGCGCGGCGCCGGAGGGGATCGATCTCGAGAGACTCCGGTCCGTCAGCCACCTCGATGCTCCCGGCGCGCACGAGCGCCGGCGGTCCTTTCCGGTCGAGCCGGAATGCTTCGATCGTCTTGGAGCCCGGTTCGCTCACCCAGACCTCGCGCAACGGCGCCACCCATCGGACGTAATCGGGAGCGCCGCCGAGCTTGACCGAGCTGAGGATCCGTTTCGCCGCCGGATCGACGATCGCCAAGGTGCCTGCGGTGCGGTCGGAAGCGAAGATCAGCCCGTCGCCGCTGTCGGCAGAGGTCGTCCCCTGCGAATGGCCGCGTTCGCGCTGTGGCGAAGTGGAGAACCCGGCGATCTCGCTGACGCCTTGCGTCTTCGGATCGACGAGGTCGAGGCGACCCGATGCTCCGGCAGGCACGAGCAGCTTGTGCAGCTCCGGGGAGAAGCGCAGGTCATCGAAGCCGATGCCGCCCTCGCCGCCGGGCAGCGCGAGCGGCGTGAGGATACCTGCTGCGCCGAGAAGGACGAGGACCGCTGTGACGTTCATTGCTTCCTCCGGAGAGTGGGGAGTCCGATGCCGAACGCCCAGGTGAAGCCGGCGCGGATCTCCGTCGTGCTCACCGGTCCCGCCCGCGCCAGCCGGACCGCAGCGTCAATGGAAAAGCTCTCCCGCAGCCGCCAGATCGCACCGAGGAGCCCCGAGATCGTGGTCGGTGCGTTGCGCTCCGCCTCGACGAAGAGCTCGGCGACCGGCCGGACGACCCATGCATCGTGGCCTTCGGCGATCAAGCTCGCAAACATTCCGGGCGTGTGCGTGCGCGTCCACGATGCAGCGCCGTTGAGGTGGAGCGTCAGCGCGTCCCATCGCTGGGATGCAATCAACGCCAGCTCCGCGCCGGCACCGCCCTCTCCGTCGGTTGCCGGGAGCAGCGCGCTCATCTCCGCCGCAATGCTGATGCCGCTCTTCTCCTGCAGGACGCCCTCGCGAAGGACGTGCTTGAGCGAAAGCGCCGCATCCTCGACGGCCCATCGTCGTCCGGAAGCCGAATTTCCGAGCTGCACGAACTGCCTGCCTTCGAGCACGAGCTCCCAGTCCGCTGCAAGACCCCAGTTCAGAATCAAGCTCGGGGCGATGAGAAATCGTCCGGAACCTTCCTTCAGGAATCCGACCGGACCGACCTCCATCTCGATGTCGCCCTGCTCCGCCACCGCGGCATCGGTCGCGTCGAATGGCCGATACGCCCGCGCGGAGCCCGACAGCGCCACCGAGAGCAGGAGCAGCAGCGCGACCGAGGTCCTGCCGGATCTGGAGGACAACCGTGCCAGGCCGATCGCGCGATCAGGGGTGGGACGGATGGGGCGCGGTGTAATGACGCGACGTGGACTCACCGGGAAGGAAGCTCAGACCGTCGACCGTCATGTCGTCGACGTAGCAATACGCCCAATCCTCTCCGGGCTCGAACGACTTGATCGCCGGGTGCTTCGTCCGGTGGAAATGCTTGGTCGCGTGGTGATTCGGAGACGAGTCACAGCAGCCGACGTGGCCGCAGCTCATGCAGAGCCGCAAGTGGACCCATTCGCCGCCGGATTCCAGGCATTCCTTGCATCCCGCGCCGCTGGGCTTGACCGCCGTGCGACCGGGCTCGCCGAGCTTTTCGAGATCGTTGCAGACCCGTTCCATGAAGCCTCCTTGTTGGACGTGAGCATCGCCACCACGCAGCGGCCGCGCTACAAGAAGATCATGACAAGCCGAGTTGCAAGCGACGTGTGGCCCACCCTGCGACTCCGTGACTGGCAGGAGACGTACGGGACGCTGCACATGTGGACGCAGATCGTCGGCAAGACGCGGCTCGCGCTGGCCCCGATGGTGAACCACTGGTGGCAGGTACCGCTGTACGTGACGGCGCGGGGACTCTCGACGTCGCCGATGCCCTCCGGCGGCCGCGCGTTCGAGGCGGAATTCGACTTCTTCGATCACGTGCTGGCGCTGCGGAGGAGCGACGGCGTGACGCGCACGCTGGCGCTCGGTCCCCGATCGGTGGCGGACTTCTATCGGGAGTACATGGCGCTGCTGAAATCCCTCGAGCTCGACGTGCGCATCCGCCCCGTGCCTGTGGAAGTGCCGCGCGCCATCCCCTTCCTCGAGGATCGCGAGCACGCCTCGTATGACGCGGACGCCGCGCAGCGCTGCTTCCTCGTCCTCACGCAGGCCGACCGGCTGCTCAAAGAGTTTCGCGGACCATTCCTCGGCAAGTGCAGCCCGGTCCACTTCTTCTGGGGAAGCTTCGATCTCGCCTGCACCCGCTTCTCGGGCCGACCCGCGCCGGAGCATCCGGGCGGCGCCCCGAACTGTCCCGACTACGTGATGCACGAAGCGTACTCGCACGAATGCATCAGCGCGGGCTTCTGGCCGGGCGGGGGCCCAGTGGAAGAGCCCGTCTTCTACGCGTACGCATACCCCGAACCGGCGGCTTTGCCGCGGGCGAGGATTCTTCCCGCGGAGGCGCGCTACGACACCGTCATGCGCGAGTTCCTTCTTCCGTATGAAGCCGTCCGTACCGCCGCGCGGCCGGACGAGTCGGTGCTTGCCTTCCTCCGGAGCACGTACGAGGCCGCCGCGGATCTCGCCGGGTGGGACCGCTCCGCGCTCGAGAGGAGAGTAAGCGCCCGTTGATTCGCGCTGGAGGAACACCCAAGGCCGAGAAGCAACGCCGAGAGGAGCTTTTTCATCGGCGCAGCATGGCAGCGAATCAGAATGACCCGAGCGTCATCAAAGTGCCTGTGAACCGTGAACCGCGCCAGATCGTCACCGCCCACCGGCAGCTCGAGGGAGCCGGCTTCGTCGTCCGTCGCCCGTTGCCGAGCGGAGAGGTGGACATGGTGGACCCCTTCCTGCTCATCGATGAGATGGGACCGGTCGACTACGGTCCGGGAGAGGCGGTGGGCGCACCTGACCATCCGCATCGCGGCTTCGAAACCGTGACGTATTCGCTGGCAGGCGAGTTCGAGCACGAGGACTCGGCCGGCCACCGCGGCGTGCTCCGGGCAGGGGACGTGCAGTGGATGACCGCCGGAGCCGGCATCATCCATTCAGAGATGCCTTCGCGACGGATCCGGGAGGAAGGCGGCCGCGTGCACGGATTCCAGATCTGGATCAACCTGCCCGCGCGTCTGAAGATGGCTCGGCCGCGCTATCAGGAGGTCCCGGCCGCGAAGATTCCGGAGGCGGTGACCGCTGACGGCAAGGCGCGGGTGCGGATCGTAGCTGGCGAAGCGCTCGGCGCAAAAGCGGTGATCGACACACACACACCGATTGTCTACCAGGACTGGTCGCTCGAGGAGCTCGCCGACGTCACCGTTCCGGTTCCTGCCAGCCACAACGCGCTCGCGTACGTCTTCGAGGGGTCCGCGAAGGTGGGCGAGCAGGATCTGCGCGAGGGACAACTCGCCGTCCTCGGCGCGGGCGACGCCGTCCGCCTGCGCGGTGGCAAGGGACGCTTGCTGCTGCTGGCGGGCGAGCCGCTGCGCGAACGCGTCGCGCACTACGGGCCGTTCGTGATGAACAGCGAGGACGAGATCCTGCAGGCGATGCGCGACTTCCAGAGCGGGCGCATGGGGGAGATCACGCGCACGGCGCAGGTGCAGTGAGTCACCAACTCCTTACAAAGATGTCGTGGTCTCGATGCGCCGTGGTGGATACGAAATCAGTCGCCATGACGGAACGACCAAAAGACGTCTTCGACGCATGCCCACATCCAGGCCTGGAGTATCTCGGTCAGAACCGCGACGCCCGGTTCATGCGCTGCGACTTCTGCGGCGAAGTCTTCGTGTTGCAGGGCGGCCAGGTGTGGGCGATTCCCGCAGTGCGACAGGATGAAGGGTCGACGAACGAGGGCGGCTGAGGATGGATCAGCGAGGACGTTGGCCCGCACGGCGGTTCTGGCCCGCTGGCAGCCAGCGGCCGAGATGAAGCCAACCCATCTCGAACGGCGCGCCGCGGCGTTCGATCTTCGCGGTCGCCAACGCCGTCTCCTGCGCTTCCCCAGCGTCGACGTCGCGGACGATCACCGCAGCGTTCACGAGCGACCCGTTACCGCCCGGGTCCGATCGATTCGAGGGTCCTTCGAAGAGACGCCGCTCGGCACGGATGTCGACGGAGTATCCGGACGGAGTGCGCTTCCAGGAAGCCGACAACGCTGGCTGAACGCCATTTCCGGGAAAGAGTCGAGTCGTGCGCGTCTTTCCGCCGGGGAGAAGCTCGATCAAGACGCCGACCGTCGTCCTGGGGTCGGGCTCGAGCTTCGGAGCGAATCCGCTCGTCCAGGGATCGCCGCCACGATCCCACCAGAGCTCGACGCGGTCTCCGACTCTGCCCTTCTGCGACACGCTCGAAAGCTGGACGTCGTCGTCCTTGACGTCGATTCCGAACCGAAGCTGCGGCCCGCTGCTCCGCACCCGGACGACGAACGAAAGATCGTCCGGGTTGGACCACGAGGAGTCTCCTTCGATGACGTAGTCGGCGCGATCCACGACCGTCTCGACGAGGTGCGGGGGCGAGAATGCTCCGTGCGCGGGAGATGGGCCACCGTCGGGGTCAACGTACAGGTCGAGCCAATAGGCGGTGCTGGTTTCACCCCCGTCGGCCGGTCGAAGAATGCGATGCGACCGTGCGTTCCCCTTCTCGTAGGCCGTCCCCATCTCCACCTCGGCCTTCGTTGCCCGATCGACCACGGCGTAGGAGTCTCCGACCACGTGAAACGTCCCGGAGCGATACGCGAGGCTGATGCCGCGCGTCCATTCCTCACGGCTGCCTCCCCGTTCCCGCACATTCAGCATGCCGGGCACCGCGTCCACCTCCACCGAAAGGCCGAGAGCCCCGCCACAACGCGGGCAACCGAGCAGCGGCACGTCGAGGGCGAGCGTTTGCGGCGATGAAGCGAGGACTACGACGACGTGCCGGGGCTCGTCGTCGCCGCGGCGGGTGACACAGCCCAGATCCGGACGGCCATCACCGTCGAGATCTGCCGGAGGCTGGGCACACGCGACGCGCTCGTCGTGAACGGCTTCTTCGAGCGAAACAGGCGCCGCCGCGAGGACGATGGCGAAAGCAAGTGCGCAGTGCACGGAACCGCTCCCGCTGCGCGGCCGCCTGATCAGTCGAGGAGGACGCGTTTGGCGTTGAAGAAGAACTCGATCCTCTGGTCGATCCCGTTATAGCCGCCGTTGATGACGAGCGTCACTGCCCGGACCGTGTCGACGTCCGCCTTGGTGGCGACATCGTTGAGGTCCCGCCATCCGCCACGCCGCCAGAACCACGCCGCAGCGTCGCAGGCGAGACGCAGGTCGGTCGCGAGCAGCTCCGGATTCGCCGTCAGATCGACACCGATGTAGGCGCCGTACACCGAGTAGTTGAGGCGCCCCGTGAGTTGGAGGAGTCCTCGTCCCTTGTAGCGTGCGCCATCGCCGGGTCGGATGTTGTGCAGATCGAAGCGGAAGTCGTACGCCTCGCCCACATGCGGACCTGCCGGGTGGCCTGACCACTTCCCCTCCTCGGTCGAGGAGAAGAACGCGCTCTCGTGTCCGATCTGCGAGAGGAAGTGCGCCTGCAAGAGCGGCGTCGTGATCCCGTACCGCTCCATCGCCTCGTTCAGGTGCGCGATCAGCGCGTCGATGTCCGCGCGCTTGGCCAGCGGCACGATCCGCTCCAGCTGGTCCGCGGTCACACCCGCCATTCCGCGGAGCTGCTTCAGGAACCCGAGCGGATGAAAGTGCCATATCGTCGGAGAAGCGGGCGCTGGTGTCACGCCGGCGAAAGCGTCGGTCCAGAACTGAAGCTTCTGGATGAAGTCGGTTTGCGCCTGGAGGTCTGCGCTGCTCATGTTCCAGGGCGGCTTCTTCAGTCGATCCCACTTCTTCAGCTTCTTGTCCGTCCCCGCGTCCCACTCGCTCGGATGCAGGCAGACCGTGTTCCGAAGTCGATCGCGCAGATTGGAATCGCGCAGAGCGTCGCGCATATCGCCCTCGATCCCCGCATTCCCTCCGGACCGGGCCTTTCCGGAAGCGTCCTTCTGGACGGCATCGAGCAGGATTTGAACGTCACAGAAGCCGTCCTCGCTGAAGAACTCCTCCCCGGCCTTCTTGCTCGCCTTCTCCTCCAGCAGTTGCCACGTCTCCCAATCGTAGAGGGATACGGCGCTGAGATTCGCGTGGCTGAAGGTGCGGGCGGTCGTGTCGAGGTGCAGATCCACCCAGCTGTTCGTCCCCGGCGCCGTCTCGGCCCAGAGGTGGCCGTCCTTGTCACGGCGGAGCGCGCTTGCCGCCGGCTTCTTGAACTCTTTCTTCGCCGTGACGGAACTGGCGTTTGTGTCGAAGAGGAAGGTCGTCTGGGGATCGTAGGTGAGCGTATCCGTGCGGGCTGACTTGATGGTGAACGTGCGCTGGAAGAGTCCGTTGCCGGCCGGAAGCGGTCCATCCAGATCCGCAGCCGGTACGAAGCCGTGGCACCGATCGCTGTCGAATGTGACGACGATTTCGATGCTCGTGAAGGCGTCCTTGCTGCCGAGGCGCTTGACCGCGTCGCCGGCGCGAGCGTGCACGCGGATGCGGTCGGGCGGATCCTTCGGAGGATCTTTCAGGACGAATGGGACCGGATCGATGAGCTCGCGGGTTGCTCCGCTGTTCTTTCCCAGCTCTTCTTTCGGCCACCAGCCGCTCTTGCCGTGGAGCTCGACGTGCTGGTACGTGACGCCGTCCGAGACGCAGTCTCCCAGTACATTCAGGACGTCGCCAGGGCCGCCGTGGATGGACACCTGCGCGGGCGCGACCGGAATGACGAAGTCGAGATCCTTCTCGAGCCGGTAGTGATCCGGAGCGGCGTTGGTGGCATCGTCGATGATGCTGTAGCGCTGCCACCCTTGCGCGGTCTTTCCATCGACCCCTACGCATTCCCAGCGTTCCTTGGCCACGTAGGTGTCGCCCAGCCACTCCAGGGAATCGCGCGCCGCCGCGGCGATCGGCAGTTTCTTGAAGTCACCCTTTTCGATCTGGGTGAGGCTTCGCGGCAGATCCGTTCGCGTCACTGGCGCCTTGTTGAGGAGATCCGGCAAGGGAGCCGTGAGGACGTACCGGTTCTTCGATGCCGATCCGAGCTCGGCAGCGCGTGCCCAGGCGCTGACCTCGCCGCCGGTGACGTCGCGGAAGCCGACGTGCACCCAGCTTTCCGACGCATCCTGCACCACGGCGAGATCCGCAACTTCAGTCGCGGCAGGAAGCACTTCATGGGCAGCTGCCGTGAGCGCCTCATCGAGATTCTTCGGGACGACTTTCAGCAGGCGTGCCTCCCCACCGAGCTTGGCGACCTTCCTGACCGCGTCCGTGGAGGCGATTCGCTCACTGGGGACCCACCCCTCGAGCGAACGATGCTTCACTTTGCGGAACGTCTGCGAAACCTTCTGCTCGGCGTGGCGCCGCACCCACGTGCTTGCCGGCAGTGGGATCCGCTGGGCGGGGTCGCCATCCCACGCTGAGAACCACGAGGTGGGCGTTGCCGCGATGGAGAGCACGACGTCCTTCGGCGGTCGATGCGCGTCTTTGTAGAAGTCGCCGAGCGCGTGCTCCCGCGCCCACCCTTTTGTCACGGTCGCCGCCGGCGCCGCCGCCTGGTAGCTGACGAGCTTGAACGTCTCGGGCACGTCGTGGCGGCCCCGCGACGTCACGTAGTCGTCCTGGCTGGCACCAAGCGCGATCTTGGCGAGCTTCGATTCGTCGCACCAGCAGGTTGCTGGATGGTCCGTGTAGAACGGATCGAGCGCCCGCGTCAGCGTGTAGCCATTGGCGCAGAAGTGCCCGAGCTCGCTCGTGCGCTTCCAACCTTGCACGACGTGGCGCCAGCACTTCACATGATCCGAGCCTTCGTACCGCTCGGAGATCCGCAGCAGAGCTCCTTTCGGCAGGTCCACGGGAATCTTCGCGTTCTTCGACTCGGGAAGCAGCTCGCACTTCTTCGGTTGCGCTCCCGGTGCGAGGCGGTACGTCGCGTCCGTGAACCAATGCTCGTTGTTGGGATTGGAGAGAAACCCGTGCGTATCGGCGAAGATCTCGAAGTGCACGAGGTTGGTGGGACCGATCGGCGGTGCTCCCGCCGCCGCCTTCGTATCGCGAAGGTAGACTCCTGCCCAACCGAGCACGTCTCCTCTGGAGATCTTCACCGGCCTCTTCGGCTGGACGACCTTGCCCCACGCATCCGGCTCGGTGAGGGCCCAGTCATCCTCGAAAGTGGACCTGTCGACGGGAGCGAAACCACCCTCCGCGATCTCGTGGTAGGCGGTCCTGGCCTCGAACCGGACCTTGAACGGGTCCTTGAAGCGAGCGGTGGTGCCCTTCGGCAGAATCCCGATCACGGGCGACGTCGCTTTCCCTTCTGCGCGGATGACGACGCCACGCTTGTCGGGCCCGGGATCGTCGACCTCGACCTTCACCCGCCGCTCGATTGCGGTCGCGACGCCGTCCAGGAGCACGAAGCCGTGCAGATCGCCGTGATTGACCCCTCGCGCCTTGCTGCGCTTCGCGTGTTTCTTCCAGGCGGCCGCTGTCGGGATCGCCACGTCGATCTCGAAAATCGTTCCCGCCGGGATCTCTCCCTCCAACTTGGACGGATCCGTCGCCGAGAGCACCTTGACCGCCGCCGTGGAGAGGAACCGCGTGCAGTCCGGTTCCGCCGACGACGTCGCATCGTCGATCTTGAGCCAACCCTCGAGCGCCTGCCACTTCACTTTGGCAAAGCCGTGCGCCGTCTTCGCCCAATGGCCCTCCGGCGGCGCTTCTCCGGTGAGCACGATCCTCGCGTCCCGCGGCACGACTCCCACCGACGAGGCCGCTCCTGCATCGCCCGCAAGGCGGAGGCCTTTCCCGGAGCCGGACGTCTTCACTTTTTCCGGCCGCCTCGCGCGGAGGAAGACAGGCGGCTCCCGAGTCGGATCATCGCGGTATGGTTGCCAAGGAATCAGGTGCATGGCCAACGACCAGAACCCGATCTTCTGCCCCAGCGGAGTGGCCGTCTCGTGGTGCAAGAGCGCGAACCCCGCCGAGAACTCGTACTTCCCGTCAGGAAGATCGACCGTCTGCAACTGCTTGTCGATTCGATATGCGATGAGCGTTCCGTCGCGCACAGCGACGACTGGCTTCACGGTGTGAAGGTGGAGTCCCCCGTGCCAAAAGCGGTTCTTCCCAATTGGAAAAAACCCTTCGGTATCCGTCTCGCTGGCGCTCGCGAGCTTGTCGAGGTCCTTCTCGTCCTTGATTGGCGTATCAGCATCCACGACTTCCCCCGATGGACTGTGACATCGCGGTCACGTCCGCCGTGACGCTCACTTGATGCGGATCCACTCGAGCAGCGGCGAGGCATCGACATCGGTCCCCTGGCGGCGCAGGAACGCCTCCACCGCGTTGCGCTCCGGCTCGCGATTCTCGAACACCCTGGATGCCGGCTGCGGCGGCAGGCCGCTCGTGATCCCCAGCAGATTTGGAAGGTACGTTCCGATCAGGTTCTCGTGGAGGTCGGCGGCGTCCGGCATCAGCAGCACCCGCCACATGGTCAGCGCGAGGCGCTGCCCGCGCGTTGGCGTCTCGTCTCCACGCAGTGAGACCAGGTTGTACGCGCCATCGATGAGCGCCTGCCGCGTCTTCGGCGTCAGTTCCTTGCGCTCGGAAAATTCCGCCAGCGAATCGAAGGCGGGCTGCGAAGCCATCGTTTCATCCGCGTACTGCTCCCACAGGAACTCGGCGAAGATCGGATCGAGCCTCCCCGTGACCGGCGCGGCGAGATCGAGCGTCTGTTTCAACGGAAGATCCCGGACCAGTGTTTGCGCCGCGATGCGCAGTCCCGGCAGCACCTGCTCCGCCGGCACCACCAGCTTGCAGGCAGGTTCTTCCAGCACGCGCTCCGCGCGCCGGGATGCGCTGTCCGAGAACGTCACCAGTTCCGCGCCCGGGTCGAGCGGGACCCGCGACCAGCTTCCCTGCAGCGGCTGCATCATCAACTCGCCGTCGTAATCGGTCTGTTCGACGATGACGTCCACCGGTCCGTCGGGCGCCGGATCGACCTTTCCACGGAGCGTTTCCGCGAGCGCTATCGACAACTGCACCTTCCGCGACTTCAGGCCGGGCTTGAAGGGCACCCACGGACCCGGCTTGGCGGCAACGACCTTCACCAGCAGGATGTGGCTCGAGCGCACGACGACCGATCGCGACGTCGACTGCGTCATGGCGCGATCACCACTTGGAAGACTCGATCTGCGCGCTGGCCGTGCGCAAGCCACGAATCCCAACGCAAGAACGGTGACCACGACCGGCGTGAACCGCGCTGGAGGCATCTGTCGCGTTCGATTCTCTCAAGTGCGGGCATCGACGGCATACCAGGCGAGGGCGAATGGACTGCGCGTTTCCAGGCCGAACCCGTCCACGGCGACGGCGCGACCGTTGGGCGCGGACTTGTCCTTGGTGACGGTGATCTTTGCCGCCGTGGCGATCGTGCCGACGCCCGTCGTCGCGTGGAAGTTGATCTCGAAGTCCGGCGTCCAGGTGCATTTGTATACGGAGACGTACAATCGGTTCGCGACTCCGTTCGCCGTGGGATCTGGCTTGGCGTCCGTGTTGGTCCAGAAGCAAAGGTCCGTGCGGAAACCGAGGTTGAACCGGAAGTGCGCCAGCGTGCCGCCGGCGCTGATGTGTCCGCGGCGGCAGCCGATTCCCGGCGCGTCCCACATCTCTCGCTGCCAGCGTTGTCCGATGGGGCGTGCTGTCGGCGCCGGATAGCCGCCGCCGTGATTGCCGGTTGTGCCTCCCTGGAAGCCGGTCGAACCCACGGCCGAGTCTCCTCCGGTTCCCTCGCCCCCGAACGGCGACACGTCCAGAATGAACGATGCGTCGACAACCGGAGCGGTTTTGACGCACATCGCGGCGTCCGCCGCGCTGACGGGCGCCTCGGTGGCACCGATGTAATGATACTTCCCGTAATGCGTGTTGTCGGGCAGGTGCGAGATGAACGCGTACTTGTGGTTTCTCGCAGGAGGAGTCACGCCGCCGACGGGCGGCAGGTTGTACGCAGAGCTGATGTTGTTCAGGAAGATGTGCTGGATCCAACCGCCGAAGACCTTGTCCAGGCCGCGCTTCCCGTCCTGCCCTCCGCCAATCACGTCGACCTTCGCGTCGGCGTGCCAGCCGCTGTTCGCTCCGGTCCACGCGCCCCCGCCCGACGACGACGTCGTGAAGCCCGCGAAGTTCGCGGCGGTCTGCCCGGCCGCGGGGGACGGGCTGCAGTTGACCTTCTGACCCTTGCTGTCGTTGCTGACCCCCTGCACCCGGACCAGCACGAGGTTCATCATGATGAACGGCTCACGGTCGATCCTCGTGCCGTCCTTGGCCATGAACTCGAACGTCTTGCCTTCGTTGCAGTTCACGAAGGGGCAGATGTGGAAGCTGCCCACCGCGCCGGCGAGGAGCGTGTTCGTGAGCCCTTCGGCGTCGCTGCCCAGGGTGGGAGCCTCGGGATTGTCCTTGAGCGCGATCACGTCCTTGTGATCGCCGTCGGGCGCGGGCCGGCGGTCGCGGATGACGGCCCAGCGCACCGGAACGCCGGCGGGATCGATCGCGACCGACAGCTTGATCCGGTCCTTGTCGAGAATCGAGTTCTCGAGCAGCACGATGGGCTTGTTGACGGCATAGTCCTCGTTGAAGTCGTTCGCCGCCGGCGTCGGATCGGCGATCTTCCAGGCGTGGCGATTGACCGGCGAGTTGCCGGCGCGATTCGTGATCGCGGGCGTGGACGGAATGTCCGCAGTCAGCTTCTTGAACTTGACCACCGTGATGAGAACGGTGTCGGCATTGGTCGGGTTGTCGTCCTTGAGGTGGATCCACAGCGACACGTCGCGCAACGCGCCGCTCACCGTCTTGCCCTGCACCCAGAGCTTCTTGTCCTCGTTCTTCTTCGTCGCATCCTTCGGATCGAACCCGATCTCGTGAGGCACGGCGGTGGCCGCCTCGCCGCCCGTCTTCAACTCGTTGGGGAACAGCTCGATCCTCGCGGTGTTGTTCCCCTCGAGCACGAGCGTTCCCTTGAACTTCTCCGGTTTCACCTTCCGCACGACGAGGAGCGCGCGGCCGTGGTGGGCGCCCGTGTCCTGTTCGTGGACGAAGCGCCCGACCTTGACCTTGTTCTCCGCCGACATCGCGTCGGGATCGGCGTCCGCCTTCTTCCGGCTCTGGCAGATGTCGAGCTGGATCTGCACGGCGGTCGCGACGACGTGGTCGGCGTCGTCTTCGACACCCTTGAGGGCGAGGATGAAGCCGGCGTCCAGCATGTCCACGCTGGGCGCCTTGCCCTCGGCCCACAGAGTCCTGTCGCCCTTGGCCGGGATCTTGCTCGCATCCGCGATCGTGTACGGAAGCGCCGCCTTTTCGCCCTGGGTCGGCTTTTCGTTCGTGAACGCGGTGACGCCGCCCTTCGCGGAGATCACGAGGCTGCCCGAGAACGCCGCCGGCTTCACCTGCCGGACGATGAGCTGCGCGCGCTCGAAGTGACCCGCAGCGTCCTGCACGAGAAGATTCCGGCCGACCGCGATCTTGTCGTCCTGCGACAGCGGCGGCGGATCGCCGGCCGGTGACGGCCGCCCCTTGCAGATGTCGAGCGTGACCTCGACCGAGGTCGCCTTGCAGACGGCATCGGGGCCGATGGTCTTCGATCCTCCAGCGAGCTTGAGCGTGAGCTTCACGTCGTCGAGCGCGGCGCTGGGCTTTGCCCCCTCGGCGTAGAGTGCGACGCCGCCGCTGAGCTGCGACCCCTTGAAGACGTTGTCCTTGCCGTCGAACTTGATCTCGTCGTCCTTGTCGGCGCTCTTGAAAAACTTGATGCTGTCGTTCGAGCGCGTGAACGTGCCGCTGCCCGCTGCCTCGAAGGACTCGCTCGTGGAGAGGACGACCTTTTGCCGCTTGGGCTTCGTGTACGGCTTCGTCGCTCCCGTCGAATCCTTGAAGAACTTCTTCACCACGACGTCGAGTTTCGCAGGAGTGATGACCGGATCGACCTTCGCCTTTGGAGCAGGCTTCGGAGCGGACTGCGGCGCCGGCGCGGCCAGCGCGGCAGGAGGTGCAGCCGCGCCAGGTTGCGCCGGTGCGCTCTGCGGCTGCTGGGGCGGCGGAGCTTGTTGCGCCTGCGCGGGCGGCGGCGGCGTCGAAATCCGCACGGCCTTCAGGCTCACCAGGTAGCCGTGCTTGCTGAAGCGATGCCGCGCCCGATCCACGCGGTAGATGCCGTCGATCTGCGTCCCCACCTTCTGCAGCTCGACCTGGACCTCGGGCCGCAGGCGCGGGTCGCCGATCAACTCCATTTCCGCCGTCACGAATCCGTCGGCGATCTTCTGCAGCCGGCCCTTCGCCATCCGGTCGGCGGTCGCCGTGTCCGTGGGGGCGTGCTCATGTCCCGCGATGGAGAGCGTCTTGCCGGCGCCGTACTTCTTGGCCCCCTCGTCGCGCTGCCCTCCTGCGGCCTTCGCTTTGCCAACGATCTCCTGGCGCGCCTGCGGATCCCACCCGTGCACCGTGACTTCCTCGACCTGGGAGAGTGCGTTGATCCGGACCTTGACCTTCTTGAGCCCGTCGCCCGGCGCGATCACCACCTGAGAGCTGGTGGACGGGGCGGCGACGACGATCTTCTTGCCGTCGAGCCGGACCCGGTTGCCGTCCTTCTGCGCGATCCGACGCAGCAGGACGGCGTCGGTGACGTTGGACTGGAGGATGTGACTCTTGCTGCCCGTCGGAGCCTCTCCGGTGAGGCCATGATCGCGCGCGACGTTCTTCACGATCTCGTCGTCGTCGACGTTGTTGAACGCTCGCGTCGCCGGAGAGAGGGCGAGTCGGTGCAGGCGTTCGTAGCAGATGACGTGCAGCGCCGGCGGAACGTCGCGGCGGAAGCGCGGCTCGAGGCAAACCACCTCGCCGTCGAAGATGCGGCTGAGCCGCGACCCGAAGCCGAGATCGATCTGGACCGCCGTCCCGCTCTGGAACTGTCTCCCGTCGATCAGCTTCAGCGAGGGATCGTGGAAGGATACCTCGCAGCGGCCGAACAGCTCGCCGTCGAGATCCACGTCGACGGAGACGAGCCGCGCTTCCTCGTCGAGCGCGAGGCGGGTCCCGTCCACGAAGACGTGGCAATTCGGGATGTGGCGCGGTGAGGCGGGCACGGCAGATCAGAGCGAGAAGCGGAACCGGGGCCGCTCGACGAACAGCGTGTCCGAGGTGACCCGGGCGCCTTGGGCGTCCTTGACCACGAACTGGAACTCGACTTCGTTGCGGCCCGCCGCAGCTGGCGGGATGGCGACCTTCCACTTGGGCTTCACGCTCGGCGCGGCGTTTTCCTGCAGCGATTGCGCCTTCTGACCCTGGGCGCCGTCGGCGTCGAGCGCCCAGATCTCGATGGTGAGGGAACCGGTCAGGTTGGCGGTGCACTCGATCCAGAGATGGACCTCCTGGTCCTTGCGGGCGCGCTGGACCGACCACCGCGCCGACTTCACCTGGCCCTGGACAGGTGTGGCGGCGAGGTTCTGCTGCTGTCCCGCGGAGCTCGTGTGCGTATCGCTCTTCTTCTTTTGCTTCGGCGGCTTCGCCGCCGTCGTGCTCTGCAGCAGGATCTGCAGCGCATTCATCAAGTACGATCCAAGTCCCTGCGCGCTGGCTCCATCGTCGATGTTGACGTCCGGCGAGCCCTCGATGATGGGCCCCGACGCGCCGCAGTGCTTCGTCTGATCGTTCATCCGTGCGAACGGCTTGCCGTTCACGTACACGGTGGGCGACCCCTTCTTGATCGTGAAGGTATTCGGGCCGCAGCAGGCGGCATGGATCCCCAGATCGTCCTGTCGCGCCGCCGGCTTGCTGTTGATGAGGACGTCGGGCGAGCCGGTGACGATCGGGCCCACGGCTGGATGCGGGCAGGCCGGACAGCCGTGCGCATCCGCATCGACTTGCGCTTTGTCCCCGAGACGGGCCGCAGCGGGCATGCACACCCCCAAGCGGGTTCAGCATACTACTTTGAAGCTGATCAGGCGAGCGGCCCCTCGCTCATCGGTCGGGCGACGTCGTACGCCCCGCGGCGCGCTCCAGTCCTGCATCGTCGCGCTTCTCGCCGCCGTGGCTTGCCGACCGGCGGCCGGTCAGCAACGCCCTGCAGACCTCGTGCTCCTCCACGGCGAAGTGTTCACCGTCGACCCGCAGCGGCCCCGCGCTCAGGCCGTCGCCGTGCGCGGAGATCGCATCGTCGCGGTGGGCAGCGACGCGGAGATCCAGAAGCTCGCGGGCGTCGGCACGAAAGTGATCGATCTGCGCGGCCGGCTGGCGATTCCCGGCTTCATCGAGGGCCACGGTCACTACACGGCGCTCGGCGAATCGAAGCTCATCCTCGACCTAACGAAGGCAAAGACCTGGGACGACATCGTTGCGCAGGTGGCGGACATCGAGGGACGGGGGTGGCATCAGGAGAAATGGGCGCGGCCGCCGCAGCCCAATGTCGAAGGGGTGCCCCTTCACGCCTCGCTCGATCGTGTGAGCCCGTCGAACCCGGTGGTCCTCGAGCACGCCAGCGGTCATGCGGCGTTCGTCAACGCCCAGGCGCTGAAGCTTGCCGGGGTGACCCGCGAGACGCCCGATCCTCCGGGCGGCGAGATCGTGAAGGACGCCAGCGGGGAGCCCACCGGGCTGCTCAAGGAGACGGCGCAGGGACTGGTGCGCGCGGGAATCGCGAATCAGCCGCGGAATTCTCCAGCGGAAGATGAGGCGCGTTTCCGCAAGGTGGTGGAGCTCGCCGGCGCCGATGCGCTCTCCAAAGGCGTCACCACCTTTCACGACGCCGGGGCGAGCTTCGCCACCATCGACGGCTACAAGAAGCTCGCCGACGAAGGAAAGCTCCCGCTGCGCCTCTACGTGATGGTGCGGTTCGAGTCCGATCCCTCGCTCGAGGCGAACCTCGATCGACACCGCCTGATCGGGTACGGGCACGGGATCCTCACGGTGCGCGCAATCAAGGAGCAGATCGACGGCGCGCTCGGGAGCCACGGCGCCTGGCTGCTCGCGCCATACGCGGATCTGCCTTCGAGCACCGGCCTCGTGCTCAAGCCGATGCCCGACTTCGAGAAGACCGCCCGCATCGCCATCCGGCACGGGTTTCAGGTGAATACCCACGCCATCGGGGACCGTGCCAACCGCGAGGTCCTCGACGTCTACGAGAGGATCTTCCGCGACTTCCCCGGCAAACGCGACCTGCGCTGGCGCATCGAGCACGCGCAGCACGTCGAGCCCGCCGACGTTCCGCGCTTCAAGAAGCTGGGCGTGATCGCGTCGATGCAGGGAATGCATATCGTCTCCGACGCCCCCTGGGTCCCAAAGCGCCTGGGGGAGGAGCGCGCGCGGCGCACGTCGTATCCCTGGCGGTCGCTAATCGATGCCGGCGCCGTGGTCACCAACGGCACCGACACGCCGGTCGAGGACGTCGATCCGATCCCGAGCTTTCATGGCGCGGTGTCGCGCAAGTCGAAGGACGGCACGGTGTTCGTGCCGGAGCAGCGCGTGTCCCGCGAGGAGGCGCTGCGCGCCTATACGCTCGGCAATGCTTACGCCGCGTTCGAGGAGAAGGAAAAAGGCTCACTCTCGGTGGGGAAGCTCGCGGACATCGTCGTGCTTTCGAAGAACATCCTCGCCATCCCCGAGGACGACATTCCATCTGCGCGCGTCGACCTGACGATTCTCGGCGGACAGGTGCGGGCCACCCGACCTCCGTAGCCGGGAGCCCCCTTGTTCGCCGGCTTGCTCCGTGCCACGATTTTTGAAGGAACTGTCCGTCATGCCCACCGTGAGCGAAGCGATTCGTTCCAGCCGCTGGGCGCATTCGCTGACGCCGGAAGAACTTGCGCGCGTGGAAGCCACGGTCATCGAGCGCACGGTGCCTGTCGACGGGTACGTTTGCCGCACCGGCCAGCCCGTTGATGCGTGGATCGGCGTCATCGAAGGACTCGTGAAGCTCTGCCCGGCTTCGCAGGCGGGGAAGTCGGCGGCGTTCACGTGCGTGACCGCGGGCGGGTGGTTCGGCGAAGGATCGGTATTGAAAGATCGGGTGTGGCGGTTCGACGCCGTCGCGCTGCGCAGGAGCCGGATCGCCTACGTCCCGAGGGAAACTTTCGAGTGGCTCCTGGACGACAACATCGGGTTCAACCGGTTCCTGCTGCACCAGCTCAACGAGAGGCTTGGGCTCTTCATCGGGATGATTGAGACGGATCGCCTCCTCGATCCGGATACGCGCGTGGCGCGTTGTCTGGCAGGCCTGTTCAACGAATACCTCTATCCCGGCATCCATCAGCGGCTGCAGCTCTCACAGGAAGAGATCGGCCACCTCTGCGGCCTCTCCCGCCAGCGAGCGAACCAGGCGCTGCAGGTGCTGGCGAAGGCCGGAATTCTCGAGGCCGAGTACGGTCACATCACCGTTCTCGATCTCGATGCCTTGCGCAGTTTCGGTCGATGATTGTCGTCAGGATGCCAATCTGTAAAAAGCTGTCCGCACGACAGTTTTTGACTCCGGCGAGGGTAATCGCGTAAACGCGGAGCCGGTTCGCACCCCCGCAACCGAAATCAACGAGGAAAATCATGAAGCTCCTTGGAAGAGCAGTGTCTGTACTCGCGTTGTTCGTCGCGGCGGCCCTGCCGTCGCGCAGCGCAGGAGCCGCTCAGCGCACCTGCGAAAGCCTGAAGGATCTGAAGTGGCCGAAAGATACGACCATCACCATCGCCACGATGGTTGCGCGGGGGGCGTTCGATCCGCCCGGCGCGACGCCGCCCATCGATACCGCCGCCTGCCGCGTCGCGGGATCCATCAACCCGACCAGCGACTCCAACATCCAGTTCGAAGTCTGGATGCCGGCGACCGGGTGGAACGGAAAGTTCCTCTCGGCAGGTGAAGGGGGCTACGCCGGCGCGATCAACTACGGCGGCATCGCAGATGCGCTCCGGCGCGGCTACGCCGGCGGTTCGACGGATACCGGACACGTCGGCGGCACCGCGGACTTCGCGCCGGGCCATCCCGAGAAGGTCACGGACTTCGGCTGGCGCGGGAAGCATCTACAGGCCGCGCGTTCGAAGGACATCATTCGCGCCTTCTATCGCCAGTCGATCTCCCACTCGTATTTCAGCTCGTGCTCCAACGGCGGCCGTCAGGCGTTGATGGAGATCCAGCGGTTTCCGGAGGACTACGATGGAGTGCTGGTCGGCGCGCCGGCTAACGACTGGTCCCATCTCTTTGCGGGTTTCATCTGGAACGAACAAGCGCTGTGGAACACGCCTGGCGCGTACCTGAAAACCAGCAAGCTTGCCGCGATCCAGAGCGCGACGCTCGCGACCTGCGACGCGCTCGACGGCGTCAGCGACGGCGTGGTCGAGGACCCGCGCCGCTGCACGTTCGATCCGGCCAGCATCGCCTGTCCCTCCGGCACTGACGGCGATGCCTGTCTCACGCCGGCGCAAGTTGGTGCGGTACGGAAAATCATGTCCGGTGCCCGCAATCCGCGTACGGGGAAGCAGATCTTCCCCGGCTGGTTCACGAGCGCAGCAGCAGCGGCAGGGTCCTGGGGAGCGTGGATCACGGGTCCTGCCACACCTGGCGCATCCATCCAGGCATTCTTCGGAAATTCATACTTCGGCCGCATCATCAACGAAATCCCGGCCCCCGGGGTATGGGACTTCTCGACGTTCAACTTCGACAGCGACATGACGAACGCGGATCGCAAGGCGGTGGGCGGCGCTCTGACGATGAACTCCACCGACCCGGAGCTCGGCGACTTCCGGCATGCCAACCACAACGGCAAGATCATCCATTGGCACGGCTGGGAGGATCCCGCGATCTCGGCGCTCACCTCGATCAACTACTACCGGGAAGTGGTTGCCGCCAACGAGGAGGCGTCCGACTTCTACCGGCTCTTCATGGTTCCCGGCATGGTGCACTGCGGTGGCGGGCCGGGACCGAATTCGTTCGGCCAGTCGCTGGCGCAAGCGAAGCCGCTCAACAATGCGCCGGAGAACGACATCCTCAGCGCGCTCGAGCGCTGGGTCGAGAAGGGCGTCGCACCGACACGGATCGTGGCGGTGAAGTACGTCAACGATCAGCCTGCGTCGGGCATCCTCCGCACCCGCCCGCTCTGCGCGTATCCGAGGACGGCGGTCTACAAGGGCAGCGGCAGCACGGACGACGCGGCGAATTTCGACTGCCGCAAGCCCAGCCAGAAGGGCGACGACGGCAATCAGGACGACGACGAGGATTGATTGAGCTCAACGAGGCGGCGCGTCAGGTAGCGACGCTCCGCCTCGTTCTGCGCAAGCTCGAGCGCCTTCCGGTAGGCGGCCCTTGCCTCTGCGCGGCGGCCGAGGCGCCGCAACAGGTCGGCGCGCGTCGAATGCCAGAGGTGGTATGCGCCGAGGGCACCGGCCAGCTCGTCGACCATCGGCAGCGCCTTCTCGGCACCCGATGCCATCGAGACTGCGACCGCGCGATTGAGCGCCACCACCGGCGACGGGTGCAGCACCTGTAGCCGATCGTAGAGCAATGCGATCTGCCCCCAATCCGTCTCCTCGGCTCGCGTCGCCTCTGCGTGAACGGCGGCGATTGCCGCCTCGAGCGCATATGGGCCAGGCGGCGCGAGCACCAGCGCTCTCTGAACGAGAGCGCACCCTTCTTCGATCTCCGCGCGATCCCATTTCGAGCGGTCCTGGTCGGCCAAGGCCACCAACTCGCCCTGGGCATCGACGCGGGCGCCGCGCCGTGCGTCGTGCAGGAGCATGAGCGCCAGGAGCGCGTCGAGCTCCGGGACCACCACCGGCGGCAGCGCCCGCAACAGCCTCGCCAGCCGGATGGCCTCGGCGCAGAGCTCGCGCCGGATCAGCGCATCTCCGCGCGCCGCCGAGTACCCTTCGTTGAAGACGAGATACAGGACCGCCATTACCCGCGGCGCCCGCTCCGGCAGCTCCTCCAGCGACGGAACCTGGTACGGGATCCCCGCTCCTCGAATCTTCCCTTTCGCTCGCACCAGTCGCTGCGCCATGGTGGCGGGGGTGGTCAGGAAGGCGCGCGCGATCTCGTCGGTGGTGAGACCGCACAGGGTCCACAGGGTCAGCGCCACCTGCGCTTCCGGAGCGAGCGCGGGGTGACAGCAGGTGAAGATCAGCCGCAGCCGTTCGTCCGGAACGTCCTCGTCGTCCGAAAACGCCGGCATCTGCGGTTCCTCCTGCTCCGAAAGCGCGGCCGCCATCGCGCTCAGCCGGGAACTCCGCCGCAGCCGGTCGATCGCCTTGTGCCTCGCGGTCCCGTACAGCCAGGCGCGCGGGTTGCGCGGCGCGGCCGCCGTCCATTCGACGACGGCGGCCGCGAACGCGTCCTGCAAGGCTTCCTCGGCGACGTCGAAGTCGCCCACTGCGCGAATCAGGGCCGAGAGCAGCCGGCCCCATTCTTCACGGTGCAGCTGCTCGATCATGAATCGAACGTCATGATCGGCCTGACCTCGATCGATCCGAAGCGAGCCCCGGGGATCTTGCCGGCCACGTGGATGGCTTCGTCCAGATCCTTCGCCTCGATCAGGTAAAAGCCGCCCAACTGCTCCTTCGTCTCGGCGAACGGTCCATCCGTGGTGAGCCGCTTGCCGTCGCGGACGGTGACGGTGGTGGCGGTCGCGGTCGGCTTGAGCGCGTTCCCGCCGAGGATGGCCTTGGCGAACTCCTTCCCGAACGCCCGGTACTCGGCCATCTCCTTCGGGTCGTAGCCGCTCGTCTCCCAGCGCTTCTCGTTCTCGTAGATGAGCAACAGGTACTTCATGGTGGTGTTTCCTCCTTGCCCTGTAGTCGAACGGGACATGGCCCGGATCGACAGCGGGACGCAAAATGTCGCGACGCCGGACGTTCGTCTCAGGCCGTCAACGCAGCGAACTCGCGCAGGAACCGATCCATTTCCTCCGGTCTTCCCAGAGTGACGCGCAGGTGTTTGGGCATTGCCGGGAACAGCCGGCCGACCTCGACGCCGCGCTGGCGCAACGCCGCGATCAGCGGTTTCACCTCGCGCCGCGTGTCGATCATCACGAAGTTCGCCTGCGAGGGGATCATGGTGAACCCGCGACGGCCCAGCTCCGCAACGACCTGAGCGCGGGTGGCTGCGTTTCGCCTGCGGCCCTGCTCCGCCCAGGCTGCGTCGGCCACGCTCGCCCGCCCCGCGGCCAGGGCGATCACGTTGACCGAATCCCACGCCGCCTGCGCTGCGAGCTTCGCGATCACCGCTGGCTGCGCGACCGCATATCCGAGCCGGACTCCGGCCATGCCGTAGATCTTCGAGAACGTGCGCGTCACGATCAGGCCGGGGCGCGTCTTCACCAGCGGCAGGACGCTCTCGTAGTCCGGACCGTCCGCGTAATGGTGGTAGGCCTCGTCGACCAGCACCGCGCTCGACGATGCCTGGAGGAACGCGCCCATCCGGGCCTTCGGCGTCACGCTCGCCGTGGGGTTGTTGGGATTGCAGACGTAGACGAGAGCCGCGCCTTCCCCCTGCATCCGAACGAGGTCGTGCGCAAACGCGGAATCGAGCGGGACGGTCACCACCGGCGACCCGCGCGCCTTTGCGTAAGCGGCGATCGCCTCGAACGTCGGCTCCGCCATCACCAGCTTGCCCGGATATGCGCTGGCGGCCAGCTTGAGGATCTCGCTCGATCCGTCGCCCAGCAGGAACCACTCGCGGGGCAGGCCATGCAGCCGTGACAGGTCGTCGATCAGCTGGCCGGCGGCCTCGTCGGGGTATCGCCATGCGCGGGCGCACGCCGCGCGCATGGCATCCAGCGCCGCCGGCGAAGGCCCATATGGATTCTCGTTGGCGCTGAGGCGGACGGCGGCCGGAACTGCTTCCGCGAGCAGCGGCCGCACCGCGGCAGCCGCTACACCCGCACCCAACCATCGTCCGAGATCGCGCCTCGTCAAAGCATGCATGGGTCGGCTCCCTTCGGAGCCGACTCTAGCGCTCGCTCAGACCGCTGTCCTCGCACAGGCAGGCGACGACAATCGCGCGACCAGACGCAACGGCATCAGCCGCGAAGGCACACCGACCAGCGTCTCGATGCCGAACCGACCGGCGAGCGCCTGCTCCAGGCGCGCGCGCCCGAAAGCGTGCAGGTGCCATTCCTCGTCCATTGCCCTGGACATCCTGTACTCGCCGGCCACCAGCCGGCTGCCGAGCGGGAGTCCGAAGAGGATCCTCTTGATGCGGTTGATCAGCACCTCGTTCGGAACCGAAATGACCGCGATGCCGCCCGGAGCCAGGACGCGATGCATCTCGCGGATGACGGATTCCGGGTCGAGGACATGCTCGAGGACTTCGGAGCAGTAGACGCGATCGAACGCGCCGTCGCGGAACGGGAGCGCCATCGCGTCGCTGCGCACGAGGCTTGCGCGAGCGCCGAGGCGGACGCGCGCCTTGCGCAGGATGAACGGGGACAGATCGATGCCGAATTGCACGCCGCCGATACGCTCGAGCACGTTCCCGCCGCCGACGCCCACCTCGAGCACGCGCGAGGACGGCGTCGCGTCGAGAAGCCGGCGGATGGCCCGGACCCGCAGCTGTTCGACGGCGCGAATCAGCAGCGCGGATCTCGTGTGGTACGCATCCGGATCGAACCGGCGCACCATCTCCTCGTTCCAGGGCGCGAATTCCTGGCGATCCCGAGGCCGGGCCCGCCTGATTCCGGATGCTGTCGTCGCCATGCCAGCGCGGTGGCCATGGCCATGGCCCGGGGCAACTGCGGCATCGCCACCGACGTCCGGGACTCGACGCTCGCGACTGCCCGGATGCGGATCGTCGGGTTGACATTTAAGTTAGTACTTAATAGTGTCGACGGCATGCGAAAGCTCACCGTGTTCAATCAGATCTCGGTCGACGGTTACTTCAGGACGGCGGGTGGCGACTCCGCCTGGATGCACCAGCAGGACGACGATGCGGAGTTCAACGAATTCACCGCCTCCAATGCCCGGGGCGGAGGCGCGCTGCTCTTCGGCAGGACGACCTACGAGATGATGGCCAGTTTCTGGCCGACTCCGGCCGCGGCGGAGCAGTTCCCGGTCGTGGCGAAGCAGATGAACAGCCTTCCCAAGGTCGTGTTCTCGAGAACCCTGAAAAAGGTGTCGTGGAACAACACCAGACTGGCGAAGGGCGACCCGGTGGCGGAAGTGCGAAGGATGAAGAACGAGCCGGGAGAGCAGATGGTGATCATGGGAAGCGGCACCATCGTGTCGCAGCTGATGCCGGCGGGTTTGATCGACGAATACCAGTTCGTAGTCATTCCCGTGGTTCTCGGCGAAGGCAAGACCATGTTCGAAGGCACCAGGATGTTGAACCTGACGCTGACGAAGTCGCGCACGTTCCGCAACGGAAAGGCCTTCCTGGTCTACGAACCAAAGGCATGAGGCCACCCATGGGCAACGATGACCCGTCTCGCAAAGGGCAAGTGGTCGTCGAAGGCGACACCGCGACCCTGATCTTCAGGAGGATTCTCCGTCATGCGCCGGAGCACGTCTGGGATGCGATCGCCACGCCCGAGGGTCTGAAGGAATGGCTGATGTGCTCCGAGGCCAGGATCGATGGACGAACGGGCGGCACCATCGAGATGGTCTCCGGCCCGCCTCGATACCGCTCGAAGGGAAAGATCCTGAGTTGGGATCCGCCGCGTGCGTTCGAGTACGAATGGAACGTGGCTCCGGTCGCCGAGATGCCTCTCGGACAGAATGCCATCTTTCGTTACGAGTTGACCCCACGAGGAGGCTCGACTCTTCTGACGGTCACCTACCGTCGGATCACGAAGCAGACCGCTCCAGGCTTTCTGCCTGGAACCCATGCGTTCCTTGACCGGCTCGAAGCTCAACTCGACAAGAAACCGCTGCCGGACTGGACCGGTCGATTCAACGAGCTTCTCAGCCAATATCCGGCCTGGACGAAGTGACGCATGCGACCCTTGCAGCAGAACGACGTGTTTCACGCGATTGCGCACCCGGCGCGACGAACGATTCTCAGGCTGCTGAAAGGCGGGCAAAAGCCGGCGGGGAAGCTGGCTGAGTCCTTTGGGGTCTCGTTCGCAGCCGTCTCACAGCATCTCAAGGTCCTCAAAGATGCCGATCTGGTCTCGGAGCGACGCGAAGGGCGGCAGAGGATCTACCGGCTTCATCCGATGCCCTTGAAAGAGGTGGTGAGCTGGATCGACGAGTTCGAGGTCTTCTTCAATGCCCGACTTGATGCTCTCGCCGATCATCTGGATCGAAAGCATGGCCGAAAGAAGAAATGAGCCTGGTCACATCCGCTTTGCCCGCTCCTGCTCCAGCGTTGCGATCGCGCCCTCCAATGTCGCGATGTCCAGCCGCAGGCGGCTGCGCTCGTCACTGCTGATCCACCAACTCTTGACCCTGCGCGCCATGCTCGCCAGGCTCTCGTTGGCTGCCTCGAGGGCGCGCTCGATGTCCGCCAGCTCCTCGACCCGGCGGAGGTCCGGCGGCAACGACTGCACGTACTCGTGCCGTCTGGCACCCCGCCAGATCCCGAACCAGATGACGGCGAACAGGGCGGTGAAGATGGCGACGAGCAGGAAGACCCCGTTGCCGATGCCCGACGACGGCTTTGCAAACGCGTACCGGACGCACGCGATCGTGGCGGCTGCCTGAGCCAGCCATGCGCAGAGCAGGACGATGCGCGCGATCTGGCGGAGGAAAGGCGGCCCCTTGAACGCGAGAATCGCGGCGACGATCGGCGCCGCGACGAAGAGAATGAAGAAGGCCTGAAGGAGATCGCTGGGAAGCATCGCGCCTCGCTCCGCACCAGGACGAGCATCCTGCAGCCGCGCGTCCCGTCAAAGTTTGCAGGTCCTCGCGTGCCGCAAGGATGTATTGCGGGGTGGTCGCGGCGCGCGAAACGGGCGATGCCGCGCATCCGCCGCCACTTCGATGCGCCCTGTTCCGCCACGAGATTTGGACGCGCGCTGCGGCCACCGATACCGTGCGCAGAGCCGGTCTCCGGTCGTTCAACCCAGGGGGAAATCGATGATGGGCTGGATCGTCCTTGCCGTTCTGCTTCTCGCCGTCGTGCTCCTGGTGAGCGCCTACAATCGTCTGGTCGAGCTGCGCAACCGCTACAAGAACGCGTACTCGCAAATCGACGTCCAGCTCAAGCGTCGGTATGACCTGGTTCCCAACCTGGTCGAGACGGCAAAGGGCTACCTCAAGCACGAGCGCCAGACGCTGGAAGCGGTGATCCTGGCGAGGAACCAGGCCAGCCTCGCCGCACAGCGCGCTGCCGCCACTCCGGGCGAGGCCACGGCGATGCGGGACCTTGCGGGCGCGGAGGCAGCGCTGGGCGGCGCCCTGGGTCGCATGTTCGCGTTGGCCGAGGCGTACCCGGATCTGAAGTCGAATACGACCATGAACCAGCTCTCGGAGGAGCTCTCGTCGACCGAGAACAAGGTCGCCTTCGCCCGGCAGGCCTACAACGACGCGGTGATGTCCTACAACACCGGCCGGGAGATCTTTCCGGTCTCGATCATCGCCGGAGCGACCGGCTTCGTCGAGGCGCGGCTCTTCGAGATCGAGCGCACGGTCGAGCGCGAGCCGGTGAAAGTCTCCTTCGCCTGAGCCACGGACAGATGGACTTCTTTGAGGCGCAGGAACGGGCGAAACGCCGGACGGGATGGCTGGTCGTGCTGTTCAGCCTCGCCGTCTGCGGAACGGTGATGGCGGTGTATGCCGTGGCAATGGGCGCCCTGCATTTGCTTGGCCTGCGTCTGTTGACCAATCTGCCGACGCAATTCTGGGACCCCAACCTGTTCTGGAGGATCGCGGCCAACACCCTGATCTTGATCGTCGGGGTCAGCATCTACAAGACGCGGGCGGTGAGCGCCTCGGCGGATGCCATTGCTCTCGGCCTCGGTGGGCGCCTGTTGGATCCGAACACGGTCGACCCGCACGAGCGCCGGCTTCTCGACGTCGTGGAGGAGATGTCCATCGCGTCCGGGCTCCCGGTGCCTGCCGTGCATCTGTTGCCGCAAGAGGCGGGAATCAACGCGTTCGCCGTTGGCCTCGACGCCTCCCGCTCGGCGATCGCGGTGACCGACGGATGCCTCAGGCTGCTCTCGCGTGACGAGCTGCAGGGCGTCGTGGCCCACGAGTTCAGCCACCTTCTGAACGGCGACGCGAGGATGAACGTTCGCCTCCTGGGATTGGTCCACGGCATCCTGGTGATCGGCCTCATTGGCTCTGCGATCCTGAGGTCGTTTGGCCGGTCGAGCGACGGAAGCCGCCGCAAGGGCAATGTCGGCGGCTTGAGCGCCGTGATTTTCGTCGGGGTCTCGCTGTACGTGATTGGATCCATCGGCGTCTTCTTCGCGCGGCTCATCAAGGCCGCGGTCAGCCGGCAACGCGAGCTGCTCGCCGATGCGGCGGGAGTGCAGTTCACCCGCAACCCGGCGGGGCTCGCGGGCGCGCTGAAGAAGATCGGCCGTCTCTCGCGGGGCTCCCGCCTTCTCGCTCCCCGCGCGGAGGAGGCGAGCCACTTCTACTTCAGCGAGGGAATGGCGCGTTTCACCGCGCTGATGTCGACCCATCCTCCGCTGCCGGAGCGCATCCGACTCCTCGATCCGCAATTTGCCGGAGAGCTGCCGGAAGGGCAGCTCGAAGCTGTTGCGCTGGAGGATGAGATTCCAGGCGTCGCCGCCGCCGTCCCTGTCGCACAGCGACTCTCGCTGCGGCCCACCGTGGCGGTCGCCAGCATCGGAGCGCTCGGAGATCAGCACATCGCCTACGCGCAATCCTTGCTGGCGCAAATTCCGCAGCGCCTCCGCGATTCCATCCGGGAGCCGTGGGTCGCGAGGGCCGTCGTACTGGCGCTGCTCCTCGACGGCAAGCCGGAGATCCGGACGGCGCAGTTGAAAGCCCTGCTCGCGATCGGCGATGCAAAGCTCGCCGAGGAGGTGTCCCGCGTGGCCGGCGCCCTGAGGACCTGTCCAGTGGAAGCGCGGCTGCCGGTCGTCGACCTCGCGCTGCCGGCTTTGAGGCGGTTGTCCCGCGCGCAGTGCGGCGATCTTCGCGCCGCCGTCGGCCGGCTGATCCGCGCCGACTCGCGCATCGGCTTGTTCGAATACACTCTGCAGCGTGTCCTGCTCCGCCATCTGGCCGCGCACTTCGGGCCGAGACGACCGCCCGGGGGTCCGCAGGTCGAGGTCCGCGAAGCGTCGTCCCTCCTGCTCTCGATGCTCGCCTATGCGGGGGCCACGGATCCCGGCGAGGTTGCGCGAGCCTTCGAGGCGGCACGGGCGGAGTTGTCGCCGGGCCGCTTCCAGCTCACCCTGCTGCCGCGGAGCGATTGCGACCTGCATGCGCTGGATCGGGCCCTCGACCGGCTCGTCGAGACGGCGCCGCGGCTCCGCGGCGAGATCCTCGGCGCCTGCGTCGCCGCCGTGGCGACGGACGGGAAAGTGACCATCGCCGAGGGCGAGATGCTCCGCGCCATCTCCGACTCTCTCGGTTGTCCGATGCCGCCGCTGCTGCCCGGTGAGCACGTTCAGGCGATGGCCAGGCCTGCAACACGCACAGGCTGACTGACATCAAGGACAGATCGCCTACTCCGCGTAGATCTTGATGCCAGTCGCGGCGGCGAAGGAAAGCCGCTGCGCCTCGGCCCACTCCGGGTGGCGCACGATCACGTGGCCGTCGGAGAGCAACGTCTGCTTCCAGTTCCGCCGCGGTGTGCCCTCGCGCAGGAGCTTCTCCTCCACCGCCCAGGGACCGGCCTCGCGCAGCCATTCGCGGAGCCCGTCGATGCGCGCGATGCGGCCCCGGCCGGCTGCGCGCTTGAAGACGATGCCGACGTTGTACTTCCGCGCGGTCGGCGCCTCGAACTTCTGCCAGGTCGCCACGCGCGCCCATTCGCGAAAGAGGTCGATGTCGCAGGTGTAATTCATCTGATCGACCAGGTGCGCGCCGCCGGGGCGGCAACCGATCTCGCCGAAGATGGCCTCGCCCCTGGGAGTGAGGAACCACTCCATGTGCGTGAAGCCGTCGCCCATCCCCAGGGCGGTGAGAACCTTGCGGCCGAGCTCGACGCCAGGGGCGAGGCGCTCCTGGTACATGTCGCGCACGGTGATGATCACCGGGCTCACCCACTCCTGCGAGCGCGCCTCGAGCGGCTTGGGCAGGTAGGCGGCGACGTTCTCGAAGGCCGGCTTGCCGTCGATGCAGACGGTATCGAACGTGAACTCTTCGCCCTGCACGTACTCTTCGCAGCTCGCCTCCGGCACACCGCGCGTCGCCTCCAGGGCCGCCTCCAGCTCCGCCCTGGTCCGGACCGCGTACGTATCGGCGCTGCCCGCCCCGGCGATCGGCTTGAGGATCAGCGGCAGTCCAATTGCCTCGGCGGCTTCGTACACCTCGCGCTTGGTGCGCACGCGGCGCGACCGTGGCACGCGAAGGCCCGCGGCGCGCACGCGCTCCTTCATCAGCTCCTTGTCGCGGAAGCCGCGCACCGTATCCGGGCTCATGCCGGGCAACCCCCAGCGGTCGCGCATCCGGGCGGCCAGCATCACCAGCACCTCCCAGTTGGCGAGGACCCGATCGACACTCTTGCCACGCAGCCAGGCAGTGGCGCGCGCCATCACGTCGTCCTCGTCGAGGATGCGCGGCACCTCCAGGTAATCGTGCAGGTGCGGCCGCACTTCGGCGGGCAGCGCCGCGCGACGCGTGTCGCCGATGCCGAGCACCTCCGCGCCCACCTCGGAAAGCCCGCGCGTGTACTGGATCATCTCGGGCGGAAACGCAGGCGAGAGGAAGACCGCGCGCATCGAGGGCAGCTTAGCACCCGGAGCGGTTTGACGGAGTCGCCGCGGATCGCCATTCTCCCGCCGCCATGCCCCGAAACGTGATCTTCGCGGCGCCCTTCCCCACCGACATCACCATGCGATTCGTTCGCGCCGCCGCACGACTGCCGGAGGTGCGGCTGCTGGGGATCGTGCACACGCCTCCTGAGGGAGAGGATGCGGCCGTCTATCGCGACCTGGTCCGGGTCACCGACCCGCTCTCGACGCAGGACTTGATCGAGGCCACCGAGATCCTGCGGCGCCGCCACGGCCATCCCGACCGCATCATCGGGATTCTCGAGGCGATGATGGTGCAGCTCGCGCAGACCCGCGCGCACTTCGGCGTCCCGGGGACCCAGCCGAAGATCGCCGAGCTGTTCCGCGACAAGGCGCGGATGAAGACAGCGCTGCGCGAAGCCGGGCTCCCGGTGGCAAGGAGCCGCCTCATCGGCGGTCCGGGCGATGCGCGCAGCTTCGCCGACGAAGTCGGCTTTCCGCTGGTCCTCAAGCCGCCGGCGGGAATGGGCGCCAAGTCCACCTGGCGGGTGAGCTCGCTGGACGAGCTGCTGCGTGGGAGCGCAGGAATGGGCGCCAGCGAAGCGAGACCGGTGCTGGCCGAAGAGTTCCTCCGCGGGCGCGAATTCAGCTTCGAGACCATCACGCTCGGTGGCGTTCCCCGGATCGAATCCATCTCGCAGTACCAGCCCACCTGCCTGGAAGTGCTGGAGAACCCCTGGATCCAGTGGTGCTGCGTGCTCCCCCGCGACATCTCGGGCGCTCAGTACGACGGCGCACGGAAGATGGCGCGCGGGGCGATCGCGGCGCTGGGCCTGACCGACGGGATGACGCACATGGAATGGTTCCAGCGCCCGGATGGCAGTCTGGTGATTGGCGAGATCGCGCAAAGGCCCCCGGGCGCCAACATCACGACCATGACCGGACTGGCGCACGGAGTGGACGCCTTTCGCGCCTGGGTCCGCGCCGTGGTCGACGGCGAATTGGAGGGCACCTGGGACCGGAAGTACGCGGTCGGCTCTGCTTTTTTGCGCGGGATGGGGCACGGGCGCGTGGCTCACGTGGGTGGCGTCCACGAGGTCCACCAGGCGGTCGGAAGGCTGGTCGTGGAAGCGAAGCTACCCTCCGTCGGCGCTCTGAAGAGCGACGGATACGAAGGGGACGGTTACGTGATCGTCCGGGACGAAAGCACCGACGTCGTCCAGCAGGCGCTGAAGAGGATCATCGAGACCGTCGAGGTGCATTACGCCTGATGGTCGTCGTGCAAAGCTTAGCGCCAGCGGCGTTACCCCGACCCCGGTTCTGATAGGCTTCCTCGAATGCCCGCAGACGTCATCTTCCTCGAGCCGTCCTTCCCCCGGAACCAGCGCGAGTTCGTCCGCGCGCTGCACGCCGTCGGCGCACGGGTGACCGGAATCGGCGAGCGTCCGAAGGAATGGCTCGACCCGGAGCTGCGCCACTGGCTCACCCACTACGAGCAGGTCGGCAACGTCACCGACGAGGCCCAGGTGGAACGCGCCGTCCGCTTCGTCCAGTCGAAGGTGCGCGTCGACCGGCTGGAGGCAGTGGTCGAGGCGCACGTGATGTGCGCGGCGCGGGTCCGGGAGATGTGCGGAATCCCCGGGACCAGCGTGCGGACGACATTTCTCTGCCGCGACAAGCCTGCGATGAAGGACGCCCTCAGACAGGCTGGAATCCCCTGCGCCCAGTCGATCGGCTCCGGGAGCCCGGACGAGATTCGCGGCTTCGCCGCCCGCGTCGGCTTTCCGCTGGTGATCAAGCCGCGTGACGCGGCGGGCGCCTCCGGCACAGCGCGGGTCGACAATCCCCCCGAGCTCGAACAGGCGATGGCTTCGTTCGGGGTCGGTCGCGGGCGGAGCGCCGCCGTGGAGGAGTTCATCGAGGGCCACGAAGGCTTCTACGACACCGTCGCCATCGGCGGACGGGTCGTCCAGGAATTCATCACGCACTACTACCCGACGGTGCTGGAGGCGATGCGGACGCGGTGGATCTCGCCGCAGTTCGTAACCACCAACCGCCTCGGCGCCGAGGGATACACCGAGCTGAAGCAGATGGGCCGCAAGGTGCTCGCGGCGCTCGGCATCGAGACGTCGGCCACGCACATGGAGTGGTTCGCCGGACCCAAGGGACTCAAGTTCAGCGAGATCGGCTGCCGCCCGCCGGGCGTCGGCACCTGGGACCTGTATTGCGCCGCGAACGAGTTCGACCTCTACCGCGAGTGGGCGATGGCCGTCGTGCACGGCAAGCCGAGCCAGCCACCGTCGCGACGCTTCGCCGCCGGTTTGATTGCGCTGCGGCCCGACCGGGACGGCGTGATCGCCGGTTACGAGGGCGTCGACGACGTCCACCGACGCTTCGGCGATCGGTTACATGGCGAACGCATGGATGCGCCTCAAGCACCCCGACTATGACGAGCTGCGCGGCATGCTCGACTTCGTCGGCCGGACCGCCAAGGTGCGGGCCCGGTGACCCCGAAGGGCCCCTCCGCAGTCGTTCTCCTCGGCGCGCAGCGCTTCGATCCCACGCTGGGAGCGGCGGTGGCCGAGCTGGGCGTGACCGGCCGCATCGCCACCATCACCGCCGGATGGCAGGAGCGCGAGCTCGAGGACGAGGAGCTTTCGGAGCACCTGGGAAGGAAGACGGTGAACCTGCGGCTGCACACCCGCGGCGAGGAGCTGTTCGCCGCCGATCCCGAGCTGCGCGCGGCACACCGCGAACGCCAGGAAGCGCTCCGGCATCGCCAGGACTTCTATCGCATCCGCCTGGAACACCAGCTCGATGCCGACCACGTGATCCGCCAGCGCGTCGCCCCGCCGGAGATCCTCGCCGAGCAGACCGAAGCGTCGATCGACTCCATCCGCGACCTCGACCGCTGGCACCTGGCGCAGTGCGCCCGGGAACACGAGGCGTTCGAGCACCGCTTGCACCTGCGCGATCGCCCCACCGTGGCGCGGCACCGCAAGGAGATCTCCCAGATCGTCGCCGACTGCGCCGCCATTGCCGTCGCTGGAGGCCACGTCGTCACGCTGATCAACCGGATGAAGCTCTTCGGGATCGGCGAGCTGGCCGGCGGGCGGGTCGTCTTCGCCTGGTCGGGCGGAGCGATGGCCGTCAGCGAGCAGGTGGTCCTCTTCCACGACGATCCCCCGCAAGGTCCCGGCGCCAGCGAAGTGCTCGACACGGGCCTGGGCATCTGCCGGGGCGCGGTGGTCTTCCCCGAGCCGGAGAAGCGCCTCCGCCTCGACCGGAAGGATCTCGTCGCGCGGATGGCCCGCCGATTCTCGCCCTGCTTCTGCCTGGCGTTGCCGGCGCGCTCGCGGATCACCTGGCGAGCAGGTCGATTCGACTCCAGCCGCGGAGTGCAATGGCTTCGAGCGGACGGCGAGACGGTTCCTTTCGAGCCGCAGGAGGCGCTCCGATGAGCGGGAAGCTCGCCATCGAAGAGGTCCTCGCCGATCCGCAGCAGGCGGGCCGCTTCCTCGAGACCCACCGCTTTCCCTTGGTCGAGGGAACCCACGTCACCGTCATCTGGGTGGGGCAGGCAGATGGCGTGAGCCTCCGCCACTGGATCTACGGCCTCGAGTCGTCCACCGCGCTCGCGCGCGTGCCGGGCACCGACCTCTGGTACCTGACCCTCGAGATCCCGCCTGCTTCGCGCGTCGAGTACAAGCTGGAGATCCACCGCGGCGGCGGCAGTGAATGGGTGGAGGATCCCCTCAATCCCAACCGCGCCCGCGATCCGTTCGGCGCCAATTCAGTGCTCCAGACCGAAGGGTACGAGGCGCCTTCCTGGACTCGCCCCGATCCGCATGCGCGGCCGGGCGCGCTCGAGCCGCTCTCGATCGAGAGCGCCTTTCTGGGCAAGAGAGGTGGCGTCCTCTACCTGCCCGCGCGATTTCGCAAGAGCCGCCAGTACCCTCTCCTCGTGGTCCACGACGGCAGCGATTACCTGAACTACGCGGGCATGAAGACGGTACTCGACAACCTCATCCACGCCCGCGAGATCCCGGAGCTGATCGTCGCCTTCACCGACTCGCCGGAGCGGCTGACCGAATACGCCAACGACGAGCGCCACGCGCGGTTTCTCACCGAAGAGCTCCATCCGCAGCTGGCGAGCACGTTCCCGCTGCTCAATCGCGCGCAGTCTCGCTGCCTGATGGGCGCCAGCTTCGGCGCGGTGGCCGCGTTCTCTACCGCCTGGCGATATCCCGGGCATTGGGGGCGGCTGCTCTTGCAGTCCGGCTCCTTCGCCTTCACGGACATCGGCAAGCGCAACCGCCGCGGGCCGCTCTTCGACCGGGTGGTCGAGTTCGTCAACAGCTATCGGGAGGAGCCGAAGGCGGTGAGCGAGCGGGTCTTCCTCAGCTGCGGCGTCTACGAATCGCTGATCTACGAAAACCGCTCGATGGTGCCTTTGCTCGCGGCCACGGGCATGGAAGTCCGCTTCGTGGAGTCCCGCGACGGCCACAACTGGGAGAACTGGCGCGACCGCCTCCGGGAAGGTCTCTCCTGGCTCTTCCCCGGGCCGTTGAGCTTCATTTACGAGTGAGGATCGCATGGCCGAGGTCACGCGTCGCATCGGATTGTCGCTCGGGGCCGACCTCTGCTGGCCTCTCTGCTTCGAGCACATGCTCAAGCGGCTCGACCTTCGCATTCCCTGGCAGGGCGACACGCTGCTCTTCGACGTCGAGCGCGTCACCATCGAGCCGTTCGAGCTGCGCCAACCCTGCAAGTACGACGTGGTCGTCGATCGGCTGACGCACTGGTATCACACCAGCCGCGAGTGGATTAAGAAGTGCATCGTCCTGAATGACCTCTACGTCTTCAACAATCCGTGGAGTGTCCAGGCCAACGAGAAGCACACCTCCTACTGCGCGATGATGCGGCTGGGGATGCCGATTCCCGAGACGTGGATGCTTCCGCCCAAGAGCTACGATCCCACGCCCGATCTGAAGCCGACGCTCATCCGCTACGCCAAGCTGTTCGACCTGAAGAAAGTGGGCGACGCGGTCGGCTGGCCGTTCTTCCTCAAGCCCTACGACGGCGGCGGCTGGCGCGGCGTGAACCGCGTCGCCGACGAGAAGGCCGCCTGGAAGGCTTACGAAGACAGCGGCACGGCGGTGATGCACGCGCAAGCCGCGGTGGAAGGATTCGACCTCTTCGTCCGCTGCATCGGCTTCGGGCCGCAGACCCGTTGCGTGCTCTACGATCCTTCCGCGGCGCTGCACGACCGCTACACGATGAAGGCCGGGTTCATGCCGGCCGCGGACATCCAGCACCTGCGCAAGGTGACCTTGACCATCAACGCCTTCTTCGGCTGGGAGTTCAACTCCTGCGAGGCGTTGCGCAAGAAGGGCGTGTGGTACCCGATCGACTTCGCCAATCCCTGCCCCGACTCGCAGGTGACCTCGCTGCACTTCCACTTTCCCTGGCTGGTCAAGGCCTATCTGCGCTGGACGATCTTCTGCGCCGCCACCAAGCGAAAGATGCGCCGGACGCTCGACTGGGAGCCTTTCTACGCCGTGGCGGCGCAGGACCTCTCCTACGAGGAGAAGCTGGATCGCTACGCGAAGATCGCCGAGGAACGGTTCGAGACGGCGCGGTTCGAAGAGTTCTGCAAGAAGCATCTCGGCCACCTCGACCAGATCGCCTTCGACTTCTTCGGCAGCCCCGAGGCAAAGGAGGCCGTGCGCGTCAAGGTGGCCGCCCTCTTCCCGGAGCACGAGCTCGAGCGCTTCACCGAGCTGTTCTGGAACCGGATCCAGGACTGGCGCCGCCAGGGATGCCCATGAGCTTCTTCCTGAAGTCGCGCTGGCATTCCTCGCGCCTGGGCTGCGAGGCCACCCTCGCCCGCTGGGGCGAGTTCGGCCAGCCCGTGCTGGTCTTTCCCACCGCGGGCGGCGACGCGGAGGAGATCGAGCGGTTCCAGTTGATCAAGGCGCTCGGCTCGCTGCTGGAGTCGGGCCGCATCAAGATCTACTCCTGCGACAACGTGGCCGGCTCGATGTGGTTCAACAAGCAAGGCAGCCCGGACCAGCGCATGAAGATGCAGAACGAGTTCCACCAGTACGTGAAGCACGAGCTGGCGCCCGCCATCCGCACCGACTGCCACACGCCTGACATCGGCGTCTGGGCGGCGGGCTCGTCGATCGGCGCCTTTCACGCCGCCGCTGTGGTCTGCCGCTTTCCCGACCTCTTCCACCGCGCGCTCTCGATGAGCGGCACGTACAACCTGATGCGCTTCATCGAGGTGTCCGAACCGAACGAGGAATTCCGCGTCTCCTCGCCGCTTCACTTCCTCCCGCACCTGCAGGGCCCGCATCTCGAGCTGCTGCGCAAGCGGTACATCCACATCGCCACCGGCGAAGGACGGTGGGAGAACATCGGGGAGAGCTGGGCCTTGGCGAATGCCCTCGGAGCGAAGGGCATCCCGAACCATCTCGATTCCTGGGGAATGAAATGGGACCACGACTGGGTGACCTGGCGTGCGATGATGCCCAAGTATCTGGACGAGTGGACCCGGTAGGAGCAACGACGATGGACGACACGCGGGAACACAAGAAGACCGACGGCCTGCTCGAAGGCGAGGCGCGCCGCCGGTTCATGCGCGCCGTGCTTGCCGATCTCCGGGCGCTCGAGCAGATGCTGGAGGCCGGCGCCTTCGAGCGCGGAGTGGTCCGCATCGGCGCCGAGCAGGAGCTGTTCCTGGTCGACCGCGCCTATCACCCGGCGCCAGGCGCGCTGAAGATCCTCGAGCGCATCGACGATCCCCACTTCACCACCGAGCTGGGCCTCTTCAACCTGGAAGCGAACGCCGATCCGCAGCCGCTCGCCGGAAAGGGCCTCTCGAAGATGGAGGAGCAGCTCGCCCTGCTCTTCGACAAGGTGCGGAGGACCGCCGCCGAGCTCGACATGCACGCCGTGCTGGCTGGCATCCTGCCCACCATCGGCAAGTCCGATCTCGGCATGCACAACATGGTGCCGAATCCGCGCTATCACGCGCTCAGCCGCGCCATGGGCGAGGCCCGCGGCGAGGCCTTCGACTTTTCCATCAAGGGGATCGACGACCTGGTGGTCAAGCACGACTCGGTGATGGTGGAAGCGTGCAACGCCAGCTTCCAGGTGCACTTGCAGATCCCGGAGCCGGAGCGATTTGCCCACTACTACAATCTGGCCCAGCTCCTCTTGGCGCCGGTGCTGGCGGCAGGGCCCAACTCGCCCGTGCTGTTCGGCAGGCGGCTCTGGTCGGAGACGCGCATCGCCCTCTTCGAACAGGCCTGCGACATCCGCACGCCCGGGCACCATCTGCGGGATTCGATCCCCCGCGTCTCCTTCGGCAGCGGCTGGCTGAAGGGTACCGTCGCCGACATCTTCCGCGAGAACGTCGTTCGCTTCCGCGCACTGGTGGGCACCGAGATCGACGAGCATGCCAGCGTCGCCTTTGCGAAGGGTCGCATTCCGGAGCTGAAGGCGCTGCGGCTGCACAACGGGACCATCTACCGCTGGAACCGGCCCTGCTACGGGATCTCCGAAAACGGCAAGCCGCACCTGCGGGTCGAGCTGCGCGTCCTTCCCTCGGGGCCGACCATCGCCGACGAGGTGGCCAACGGCGCCTTCTGGCTGGGGCTGATGATGGAGATGTCCGCCACCATCGACGACCTGCCAGCGCGGATCGAGTTCGACGACGCGCGCGTCAATCTCTACGCGGCGGCCCGCGAGGGCCTGGGAGCGCACGTCACCTGGTTCGATGGCAAGCAGATGCTGGCGCAGCAGCTCATCCTCGATCACCTGCTCCCTCTGGCGAAGGCGGGCCTGGACCGCGCCGGCGCCGACGCGGAGGATTCGGCCCGCTATCTCGGGATCGTCGAGCGCCGCGTGCGCACCGGACGCAATGGCGCGCGCTGGATGCTGCAGTCGCTCTCCGAGATGAAAGGCCGCGGCTCGACGGGCGCGCGCCTCAACGCGCTGACCGCGGCGATGATCGCGCGCCAGGAGACGGACCGCGTGGTCAGCGATTGGGAGCGGGCGCGGCTGGACGAGAGCGAGAGCGAACGGGTGGGCCACCACAAGGTCTCGCAGTACATGAACACGGACATCTTCACCGTCCGGCCCGACGACCCGGTGGAGCTGGTAGCCGATCTGATGGGCTGGGAGCGGATCCGGCACGTCCCGGTCGAGGACGACAAAGGACGGCTGGTCGGGCTGGTTTCGTATCGCGGCGTCTTGCGGCACCTGAGCGGCCTGCACAAGTTCCCGCCCCAGCCCGGCGGCGCCAGCTCGCCCGTCGCGGACATCATGAAGCGCGAGCTGATCACCGTCACGCCCGATACACCCACGCTGGAGGCCATCTCTCTCATGCGCCGTTATCGCATCGGTTGCTTGCCCGTCGTGCAGGACGGACACATCGTCGCCGTCCTGACCGAGGAGGACTTCGTCGGCATCGCTTCCAAGGTGCTGGCCGAGGAGCAGAAGCACGGCACGCCGGAGACAACCGGCGGCACGCGGGCGGACGCGTAGAGGTGGAGGCCTACAAGATCGAGGCGCGCGGCATCGAGATCGAACGGCGCGAGATCGGCCGGCTCGTGGGAGAGGAGCCCGGCCCCACCGTGGTGATCGTCGCCGGCATCCACGGGAACGAGCCCGCCGGTACGGAGGCGGCCCGACGCGTCTTCGCGCGGCTGTCGAGAGGAGACCTCCGAATCCGCGGCGAGCTGGTGGCGTTCGCCGGCAACCTGGCGGGCCTGCGGCTCGGCGTCCGCTACCAGGCCAAGGACCTGAACCGCGTCTGGAGCGAAGCGCACATCGCGGCCTTGCGAGAAAAGCGGTCCAGCGAGCACGATCCCGAAGATCGGGAGCAGCTCGAGCTATTGGCTGCCATTGAGTCCGCCCTCGGCCGTGCCCGTGGCCGCGTCCATCTCGTCGACTTGCACACCACCAGCGCCGCGGGCATTCCCTTCGTCCTCTTCGGCGACACCCTGGCGCAGCGGCGCTTCGCACGGGCCTTTCCCCTGCCCGTGATCATCGGGCTCGAGGAGCAGCTCGACGCCGTGCTCACGGAATACTGGACGCGGCGCGGTTGCACGACGTTGGCCATCGAGGGCGGCCAGCACGCGAGCCCAGACTCGACCGACGCGATCGAGGCATTCCTCTGGTTCGCGCTGGTCCGAGCCGGACTGCTCGAGGGCCACGCTCCGACCGAGGTCGCGCGCAGCGCCGCGCTCCTCGACCAGAGACGCGCCGGCCTCCCGCGCGTGGTGGAGGTGATCTCGCGGCGGTCGGTATCGCCCGAGGACGGATTCCGCATGGAGCCGGGATTCCGCAACATCGACCGCGCGCGGAAGGGGCAGCTTCTGGCGCGTGACCAGAACGGCGAGATCCGCGCTCCCGCCGACGGCATGGTCCTCCTGCCGCTGTACCAGGGATTGGGCCGCGACGGCTTTTTCTGGGGCAGGGAGGTCAGCGGTGCGCGCCTGCTGGCGTCGGAGGCATTGCGGGCGATCGGCGCGGAGCGGCTCCTCGGCATCCTCCCGGGAATGGCGCGTGACCCTCGCGACCCGTCGCGGTTCGTCGTCGACGCTCGGTCAGCACGGCCTCTCACGCTCGAGCTGTTGCATCTCTTCGGATATCGGCGAGTCCGCGAGGACGGCTCCCGGCTGATCGTCGAGCGCCAGCAGCCTTGATCCGTCGCCCCGGCGGAGTCGCGGTTCCCTGAACCCCCTCGAGCGCGCGAGGATGGCGCGGTGTTCTCGCTCCGCAAGTGGTACCTCGACTGCGTCGGCGACTCCGGCGACCTTTGCATCGCCTACCGCGCGGAGTTGAACGTCGCCGGCGCGCAGCTCGCGACGGCCAGCCTCCTTCGTTTCGACGACCGGGGTGGCTTGCGCAGCCGGTGGACCGTGCGCTCCTGCCCCGAGCCCTCGGGTGAGGATGTATTGAGCTGGCAAGCGCCGCCGCTGGATCTGTCAGCGCGTTTCGAACGGCGAGACCCGTCCTGCAGCGCAACCCTGCTCGACGGGCCCGGCGGCACCGTTCGCTGGAACTGCACGCACCCGCGGGCGGCCGTGGAGATGCGGATTGCGGGCGAGGTGCTGCGCGGGATTGGATATGCCGAAGTCCTGGACCTGACGGTCCCGCCCTGGAAGCTGCCGATCGACGAACTGCGCTGGGGAAGGCTCCTGACGGTTTCGCACGGTGTGGTCTGGATCGAGTGGCGCGGGTCTCACCCGCAGCGGCTGGTGCTGGTCGACGGGATTCCGACCTCCGGTGAGGTCGAAGAGCGAGGGCTCCGCGGGGGCGGTGCAAGGGCATTGCTGCACGAGCCGCGGGTCCTCCGCTCCGGTCGGATCGGAGAGACGGTGGTTTCCGCAGTGCCGAGGCTCGAGCGGCTGGTCCCAGGACGTATCCTGGGTTTGGAGGAAACCAAGTGGCGAAGCCGGGGAACGCTCCAGATCGGGTCCTGCAAGGAAGAGGGATGGGCGATCCACGAGCTGGTGCGCTGGCCGCGCTGAGCGGGACGGCGGCCCGGGCGGGATATGCGGCCTTGTTCACCGCCGCCCTGCCGGCGCTGCTCGTCGCCTGGGCGCGCTCCGCCGATCGGTTCATCGAGCTGCCGGCCCTGGAGTCGCCTGCCGCGGGGTGGGTGATCGTCGTGGGGGGCGTTTCGCTCATGGTCTGGGCCTGGACGGCGCTCGTCCGGGACGGCGGCGGCCTGCCGATGAACGCATTCCCACCGCCGCGGTTCGTCGCGAGCGGCCCATATCGCTTCCTGGCCCATCCGATCTACGTCGGGTTTTGCGCCGCGGTGTTCGGTTGCGCCATCGCCCTCGCTTCTCCGAGCGGCCTGTGGATCGTCGGGCCTGCGACGGCGCTCGCCTGCGTTGCGCTCGTTCTCGGCCATGAGGCGGCAGACCTTCGGCGCCGGTTCGGCCCGGATCTGCCTCGGCCGCTGCTCTCGCTGCCTCCGGACACGACGGAGCCGGTGCGCGGCGGCGATCGCGCGGCGGGCGTCGTGTTCGTCGCCGGGCCCTGGCTGGCGCTGTACGGGGCCGCCATGTTCCTCGGACCGGCTCCCGGCGCAATCGAGACCTGGCTACCGTTCGAGCGGCGCCTCCCCGTGATCGAGACGGCAGAGATCCTCTACGCCAGCACGTACCCCGTTGCCCTTGCAGCGCTGTTCATTCCCAGGACGCGCGGCGAGGCGCGAAAGCTCCTGGTGCGGGCGCTTCTCGCGATGGCGCTGGTGTTTCCCCTTTACTTCCTGCTGCCGCTCGTCACGCCACCGCGCCCCTTCGTCGCGAGCGGCTGGTGGGGCCAGCTTCTTCTGGAGGAGCGGGTCCACGACTCCATGGCGGCAGCCTTCCCGTCGTTCCACGTCGTGTGGTCCCTGCTCGCGGCCGGCGCGTGGTCGGCGCGATTTGCGAAGGCGAGGGCCCCCGCGTACGGATGGGCCGCGCTGGTCGCGCTGAGCTGCCTCGCCACCGGGATGCACTCGATCGCCGACGTTGCCGCCGGCGCGCTCGTGTTTCTGACGGTGGTGAGCGCCCGACGGATCTGGAAAGTGCTCCACGGCGCAGCAGAGAGAGCCGCCAATCATTGGACCGAATGGCGGATCGGTCCACTGCGAATCCTGGGCTACGGCGCATGGGCCGCGCTCGCAAATGCCGCTGCGCTCTGCATCGTGTCCGCGATGATGGGGCCCCCGAGGCTCGGCCTCGTGTACGCGACCGCCGCCGCTGGCCTGGTCGGCGCGTTCGTCGGCGCGCGCCTGTTCGAGCATCCCGCGAAGGAAATGCGCCCCTTCGGCTTCTACGGCGGAATGTTTGGGATCTGGGCAGCCGCCGCCGCGTCTCCACTTTTCGGGCTGCCGTCTGCGGACGCGGAGCGCCTGCTGGCGGGCTACTGCGCGGCGGCACCACTCCTCCAGGGCATCGGCCGCGTGCGCTGTCTGATGCAGGGCTGTTGCCATGGCGCGCCGGCATCCCCGGAGGTGGGCATCCGCTATCGTTTGCCGCTCTCGCGCGTGACGAAGGCCGGGCTCGACGGGATTCCGCTGCACCCGACGCCGCTCTACTCCATTCTCTGGAATGGCGTCGTCGCGCTGGCGATGCTGCGGCTCTGGTGGTCGGGAGTCGGACCGGGATCGCTCTGCGGGGCGTGGCTGATCCTGTCGGGCGTGGGGCGCTTCGTCGAGGAGTCGCATCGGGGAGAGCCGCAGACGCCGATCATGGCCGGGCTTCGCGTGTATCAATGGATCGCGGTCGCGACGGTGATCGCGGGCGCGGTCTTGCTGGCCCTGCCTCCCGGACCGCCATTGCCAACGCCGCAGCTGGGTGCAGCGGCGATCGCCTCGGCACTGGGCGCCGGAGCAATCGCCTGGTTCGCCTACGGCGCGGATTTTCCCGATTCCCGGCGATCGTATTCGCACCTCACCTGATCCATCGGCGCTGCGCATGAACAATGCCCTGCGCTCCGGCCTGATTGCGGTCATCTGCGCCTGTGCGCACGCCGGAACCGTCCCGGCGCCTTCAACGCAATTCGTCGAGGTGGAGGGGTCGCATTTCGTCCTCCTCACCGATCTTCCGCGTGCCGCGGCGCTCGAGTCCGTGCGCCGGATGGAAAACGTTCTCGCCGCGCTTTTCCAGGGATCATGGCAGGGCGAC
>VBKI01000070.1:170922-208627 GCA_005879535.1 Deltaproteobacteria bacterium
GTGCTGGAGCTCGCCTCCGCGCGGGACCTGCACCAGTTCGCGAGCCCCACGATGAGCGCGTTCTACCAGCCCGTGGATCTCTTCGGCGAACCGATGCTGGTGATGAGCACCGAGCAAGGCGGATCCGAAAACGTCGTGCTCAAGCACGAGCTCGCGCATGCGCTGCATGGCACCTTCCTGCCGCGCAGCCCCCGATGGTTCTTCGAGGGACTGGCCTGTTACCTCGAAACGATGCAATTCGACCCCGCGCGCGATCTGTATCTGATCGGCGCGCCGAGCGAGGATCGACTCCAGTACCTTCGCTACCATCCGGAGACAAACTACGGGCGGGTGCTCACGCTGCCGACGCGCGAGGCCGTGCTCCTGTCGGGACAGGAGAGCTACGCCTTCCAGAGCGCGTCGTGGCTCTTGGTGTTCTATCTCGCCAACGAGCGCGGCAAGCAACTCGATGATTACATTCGCCGGATCACGCGTCGCGAGGATGCGCAGGCAGCGTTCCATACGGCATTCTCCGGTCTTCGCGCAGAGGAACTGGCGGAGGAGGTCGGTCGATATCTGCAGACGCTCCCCCGACATCTCGACCCCGCGGAGGCTCAGGTCAGCTACCGCCTTCGCAACGTGCGCATCGCCCCGTGGGAGGGGCCGCTGCAGGCGCGCGAGGTTCCCGCCGCGGAGGTCGAGGCGCTGCATGCCGAGCTGTTCTTCCTCTCACCGGGACTGCCGCGCGCCCAGGCGCACCTGGCGGAGTCGCGGCGCGCGGTCGAAACGGCATTGCGGCTCGACCCATCCCATCCGCTGGCGCTCGCGGTGGAGATGGCGCTTCCGGAAAGCGCCAGCACGCCGCCGCCCTTGGAACGGATCCGCGCAGCAGCCGCCCGCAGGCCGCGGGACTACCGCGTGCAGATGCTGCTCGCATTCGCGGTGGGAGGGCGGCGGCCCGAGGAGCGTCGCGCCGCCTTGGTCAGGGCAGCCGCGCTCGTGCCGGAAAACGCCGCCGTCCTCAATGCGCTCGCCTGGCACGATCTGACGCACGGCCGCGTCCAGGCGGCGCTGCCCGTGGCGGAGAAGGCCGCGGAGCTTGCTCCGGGCCGTGCCGCCGTGCTCGACACCTACGCCACCGCCCTGGCCAAGGCGTCGCGCTGCGCGGAGGCGGTGCGCGTCGAAGAGCGCGCAGTGGAGTTGACCGCGGAGCATGCCAGCGGCGAGCTGCGACGGCGGCTGCTCGTACGCCTCGATGCGATGCGAGCCGGATGCGACGAAGTGCCGTTGGACGAAGAATGACGACGCGACGGGCTGTCGGACCATCCTTTCTCACCGCCCTAGCTCCTCCACCCACCGTGGATCGCTCTGCATTTCGTCCATCGGTTTCGGCGGCGAAGGCTCTCCGGCGCGGTCGCGCAACTCGAGCTGCCACCAGCCGACGTCGCGCCATCCGCCCAGCTTGTAACCAACGCCGCGGTACACGCCGACAGGCCGGAAACCGAGCGACTCGTGCAACCCGACGCTGGCGGCGTTCGGCAGCGTGACGCCTGCGTGGGCCGCGTAGAACCCCTGCAGCCGGAGCAGCCGGAACAGCTTGCCGTAGAGTGCCTTTCCCACGCCGCTCCGCCGATGCTCCTCGTCGACGTACACCCCGACGTCGACGGACCACTGGTAAGCGGCGCGCTCCCGGTGTTTGGACGCATAAGCGTACCCGCGCACGATCCCGTCGCGCTCCTCCACCAGCCATGGCGCGAAAGCGAGCGCCGTGACGATGCGCCGCTTCATCTCCACCGGCCCGGGTGGATCGAGCTCGAAGGAGATGGCGGTCCGCGCCACTACCGGATCGTAGATGCGAGCCGCCGCTGCGCCGTCGTCCGGTCTCGCCAGCCTGATCATGGAGGAATAGCGTATCGCTCGCACCGCCATGCATCAACGCAATCCTGTGCATTCATGGTATTGAAATCGTCGATGCAACTCGACCAGATCATCGCCTTCGACCGCATCGCTCGCGAGGGTACTTTCAGTCGCGCCGCTCACGCGCTCGGGCTTGGACAGCCGGCGGTCAGCGCGCGCATTCTCGCCCTCGAGGACGCGATTGGCGGCTCGTTGTTCGTCCGCGCCCGCAACCTGCGGCTGACCGCGCTCGGCGAGAGCTTCTTGCCGTACGCCCGCCGCGCGCTCGAGGTGTTGCGCGAAGGCGCGGAAGCGTCGCGGCTGGCGCAGGTGGGCGAGCGCGGGTCGGTGCGGATCGGAGTGCTCGGCTCGCTCGCGGGCGGGTTGGTCGGCCCCGCGCTGGCCGTGTTCGTGCGCGCCCGTCCGCGAGCAGAATGTCACGTCCGGTCCGGCGACCACGAGTTCCTGCTGCAGTTGTTGCTCGACGGCATCGTCGACGTGGCGCTCACCGTCTGGCCCTGCGCCAGCGCGGTGGAGCTCACCCCGCTCTTCCTTTTCCGCGAGCCCGTGGTGCTCGTAGCGCACCCGCGCCACCCGCTCGCGCGCAGCAAACAGGTCACTCGCGACGAGGTGGCGCGGCTGGCGCGCCCGCTGCTGCGGCTGCGCTGGTGGCAGTCCCACGATCCGCGGATCTCGCGCCTGGCGGAGCAGTCGGAGACGTCGGTGGAGGTCGCGATGGAGACGGGCCGCCGACTGGTCGCGAGCGGAGTCGGCGCGGGCTTCTTCGCGCGAACCTACATCGCGGAAGAGCTGGCCCGCGGCACGCTGATGGAGGTCCCCGTCCGCGGGCTGACGCTGTTCCGCGACAGCGCGCTCGTGCGCCGCAGGCATTCGGGACCGATCTCCCCTGCCCTTGCCGCGTTCATCGAGCTCCTCCGGCGGCGGACGCTTCAACCCGACAACCCGACGAAGTTGAAGCCTGCCAAGAAGCGGTCGGCGTAGGTGTGCACGTAGTCTTCGCGCCGCCTGCGTAGCAGTATCGAGCGATGATCCCTGCGCTAACGATGCTGCTATCGTGCCAGCTTGCCGGCGAGATGATCGCCCGACTGTTTGGCCTGCCGGTGCCAGGCCCGGTCCTGGGCATGTCGCTCCTCTTTACGCTGCTGCTCGCGCGTCCCCGCTCCGAAGCGGTGGTCCGCGACACCACTGCCACCCTCCTCCGCTACCTTTCGCTGCTGTTCGTGCCGGCCGGGGTGGGGCTCATCCGCCACGCCGGACGCGTCCGCGCCGAGCTCGCGGCGATCACCGTCGCAATCGTCATCAGCACCGCCGCGACGATCGCGGTGAGCGCGCTGGTCTTTGCGGCCGTTGCGCGCGCGCTGGAAAAGAGGACGCGATGATCGCGCGCATCTGGGTCTACCTGAGCGCGACGCCTCTGCTCTGGTTGACCGCGACGCTCGCCGCGTACGAGGCCGGCGCGTGGATCTTCGGCCGATTCGGGCGGCGTCCGCTGCTCAACCCGGTGCTCATCGCAGTGACCGTGCTGATCGCGGTGCTCGCCGCGACGGGCACGCCCTACGAGACGTACTTCGACGGCGCGCAGTTCGTGCATTTCCTCCTCGGCCCCGCCACGGTGGCCCTGGCCGTGCCTCTCTTCGAGAACCGCGCGCACGTGCGGGCCGCGCTCCTTCCCATGCTGGCCGCTCTCATGGCGGGTTCGCTCACCGCGATCGCCTCCGCCGTGGCAATTGCGCGGCTCCTCGGGGCGCGCGGAGAGACGATCGCCTCGATGGCGCCGAAGTCGGTGACAACGCCCATCGCCATGGCCATCTCCGAGCAGATCGGCGGCCTGCCGTCGCTCACCGCCGCGTTCGTCATCGCGACGGGGATCTGCGGCGCCGTGATCGCGACTCCGCTGCTCAACCTGCTGCGCCTCCGCGACTACCGCGCCCGCGGCTTCGCTGCTGGCTTGGCCGCGCACGGCCTGGGCACGGCGCGCGCCTTCCAGATGGACGAAATGGCCGGCACGTTCGCTGGAATCGCGCTGGCGCTGAACGGCCTCGCCACGTCGCTGCTCGTCCCGGCGCTGGCGCGGCTGATGCGGTGAGCCGCCTACAACCAGGCGTCGGCGGTGCCTCCAGGATGGCCGCTGCCGGTGCCATCCGGGAGCACGACGGTGGCCCACCCGTGGAGACGCTCCCCGACGGGTTCGAGATCGATGGCGATGTCGGGCTGAATGGCGTTCCTCGAAGCCGCGGCCCGGATCCAAAGCTGGAGCAAGATGGCGGAGCCAAACTGCTCCACCGATCCATCGACGTTCCAGGATCCGAACCGCTCCGCGACACAGAGAAATTGCGCTTCACCTGCTCGCGTATCGACCGTGCCTTCGCAAGCGTACGTCGGATGGGTATCGCTGCGCGCGATTCTCACGTGCCAGGTGGCCTGATCCGGGAACCGCGGACGCTCCTCTCCTCCGCAGGCCATTGCCGTCGCCACGGAACAGATCGAAGCGAACCCTCTGCCCATCGTCCCTCTCCAGCAGACGATGTTGCTCCGTCGTCGCTCCTACTTCTTTTGCGCCTTCATCCGGCGTTCCATCTCATCCGGCGCCACGTCCTCGACGTGCGTGCCGATCGACCAGGTGTTTCCCCACCGATCGACGACGGTGCCCACGCGGTCGCCATAGAACTGGTTCGCCGGCTCGCGCTTCGACTGGCCACCCGCCGCGACGGCCTTCTTGTAGGTCGCGTCCACGTCGGGGACGTAGAGATACGCGTTCATCCGCGATGCGGGATAGTCGGGGGTCGTGTCGGCGAGCATCAGTACTGAGCTTCCCACGCGCAATTCGGCGTGGCCGAGCTTCCCGTCCGGCGCCGGGAAGCGATACATCTCCTCGGCACCGAAAGCCTTCTTGAGGAATTCGATGAAGTCGGTCGCGCCCTCGACGACGAAGTATGGAGTGAAGGTGTTGTACCCCTCGGGGATCGGCTTGACGGCCATGAGGTCCTCCTTGTTCGGCTCAGGCGCGCCCTCCTATCACAACCGGACGCTCATGTGGTCAATTGGTCGATGACTTTCCGCGCGCCATCGATCAACGATTGACCGTCTGAGCTCGAGAGGGTTCCGCCAGCTACGAGCTCCCCGACTTTCTGCACGAACTCCCCGAGCATCTGGGCCGCCACATTGTCATGTGCGTGGGCGGTCAGCTGGCGCGCCGCGTTGTCGAGTTTCGTCAGCAGCGATTGAGCGCTGCCCCGCTTGAGCTTTCCGGCAGCAGCAAGTTTGTTGACTGCGTCGGTCAGGGCCGCGATCTGTTCCGCTGGCGTCAGAGGGCGAGCGATGGTCCAGAGCACGGCGTGCCAGTCCCCCGTGGCGATCAAGTTGCGTCCGACGATCTGACCTTGGTCGTTGATCGCACTAGGAGAGCTGGAAATGGCGTTGGGCAGCATCCCGAGGTCGGTCATCCCCGTGCCGCTCTGCCACAGAAACGCGCGCCACCAGCCGTCGAGCGTAAAGCCCCATCCGACGACCTGGCTCTGGTTGTTGATGGCAACCGCGGTGCCGAAGTTGCTGCCGCCCCACGGCCCTAGGTCGACCATCCCGGTCGTGCTCTGCCACAGAAACGCATGTGACCACTGATCGTCAGCTCCATTGTCGCTGGTCCCGACGATCTGGCCCTTCTGGTTGATGTCCACACCGGTGGCGGTCAAGCCGCCCAGCGTCCCAAGGTCCGTCGTCGTTCCGTTCTGCCAGAGGACGAGGTGCGTCTCACCGATGTCCGGCATGCGGCTGCTCCCGACGATCTGTCCCGCATCGTTGATGGCACTAGGGATGTCGAAAACGCCGCCCAATGATCCGAGGATGGTCATCCCCGTCCCACTCTGCCAAAGAAACGCGCGCAGGTTGGAACCGGTCCTGATCGTTCCGGTGACCTGACCCCGCCCGTTGATCGCATAAGGGCGGCATTCTCCGTTGCCGAGCGTCCCGAGGTCGATCATCCCCGTTCCTTTCTCCCAAAGGAATGCGTGCGTCTGAGCGTTACCGGGCGTACTGCTGACTCCGACGACCTGGCCGCGCTCGTTGATGGCGATAGGCCGACTTTCGGAGCCGCCCAGCGTCCCCAAGTCGATCATTCCTGTTCCGATCTCCCACAGAAACGCGTGCTCATCATAAGAATAGGGCCTCACCTGGCTACGCCCGGTAACCTGGCCCCGGTCATTGATCGCAATCGCCCAGCTGTGGGTACCGCCCACCGTTCCCAGATCGATCATTCCTCTCCCGCTCTGCCAGAGAAACGCGTGCAACACAAAGGCGCCGGGCCCGATACCCGCACCCGTGTCGGCCGTCCCGATGACTTGCCCGAGCGCGTTGATGCCTTCGGCCCAGCTGAACTTGCCGCCGAGCGTCCCGAGGTCGATGGGGCCGTTGACGACGGCCGCCGTGAGCCGCGACGGTTGGGACCGCTGGGGAGCCATGGCCGGTGCCGTCCGTGAGGTCTGCTCCGGCGGAGCTCCGTTTCCACAGGCCACGAGACTCGATGCCAATGCGACTGCTGAAATTGAGGTCTTCATACACTGCTCCACTCAACGCGAATGGACGCCCATTCCGGTGCAAAAAATCCGGGTCGTATCCGATGCGGCTCGCTCGCTCAGGAGCACCGCGCCGTCGCCTGCATGCCTCCTCGATCCCTGCCCCGCCGTGATCCAGCAAGGCAAAGTCGATTTCGGAATGCGATCGACGAACGTCAATCAGGTGGATCGCACCAGCTGTCTCGGTGAAAGTCTGCAAACAGCTCAGGTGAATACCTGCAGTACTGCTTCTTACAACGCCAGCTGGGCCTGGACGATGATCTGGTGCAATGCCGGCGTCCTCTCGAGGCTCGCATTCGTGATGATGCTTGCGAACTCTGCCTGGATCTTCGCGCGGTGGCCAACGAAGAACAGATTGAGCCCGCCGGCGATCTTCAGGAAGCTGTTCTTCTTGGTATCGCTATTGAACCAGTAGAAGTTGCCTTGCGGCTCGACGGGACCCCATCGGTACCCGAGGTCGGCGTGCATCCCGTACCCGGTCCTGGCATTCCCCTCCCCGTAATCGAATCGATAACCGCCCATCGCCAGGACTGCTTCCGTCCGCGGCGTCAGCGCGACGTCGGCGAACAGATCCGCCGCCAGCGCGATGTAATGATCGTAGGTGCTGCTCCCTGTTCGGAGCCCCCCTGAGCGCGGCTGGTACTGTCCCCCGACGCCAACCGAGATCCGCGTCTTCCCGTCGAGGTAGATGCCCGGATAGGCGTACGTCGCCTCGTCGCCGACGAGATTCAACCGGAGCATGCCGCCTGCCAGCGGAATGCCGTTCGGGTTCACTGGCGGGCCGGTCGTCGCGCCCGCGGTCCGCGCCCCTTCGTAGAAGCCCCCGCGGACGAGGATACGCCGGTCCAGCACCAGCGCCCGGATCTGGATTCCCGTCTCGCGCAGCTGGCGCGCGTTGTTGTACAGGAGGATATTGCCGGGACCATCGATTGAAGACTGATAACCCGCCCCTTCGACGGCAGCGTGCGAGAGCGGCATCAAAAGCAATCCGGTTTCGAGGCTCACGTCGGGCGCCGGCAGGTATCTGAAGACGAGGTCCTGCAGGATCGGCGTCACGTTGTTGAGATTGCCGCGTTCGCCGACCCGAAGCGCAACGACGTTGACGGCGAACGCGAACTGCTTGTAAGCCGTTCCACGCACCAGCAACCGCGCGCGCCGCAGGAAGAAGTCGATGTTCGCGTGGCCGCTCGGAGCTGCAGCTCCCGGTGGCCCATCGAAATCGACTTGGATCCGGGGTTGAACCAAGGGCTCGGCCTCGAGCGTGAAGTCTTCGCTTCCGGTCGGGACTTCGATGGCCGACGCGCCCGAGGATGCAAGCAGCAAGGCGAACCAGGCGCGCAGCGCCGCGTTCCTCCTCGTCATTGGTTCCCCCCGCGCGACGATGCAGCGTTGATCACTTCCCGTTGCGCTGTCCAGCAGCGACAGAGGGGGCTCTTCAAAGCCGCAGGGTTTTGGTAGTGTAGGACGTAAGGGGGGCACCGCTACCGCGCTCGTTTCCCGTCCCCACGCGATCGCAGCGCGATACGAGTACGCCTTCGGCCGCCAGGGACCGGATACATCCGGGGAACGCCGCACCCTCCAGCCGGAGGGTTCGTCAAGCTTTCATCCACACGAAAGGAGGTAGCGCCAGATGCGCTACCCTTCGTCGTACTGATCCTTGGAACAGCCGTGCTGGCGTGGCCCGCGGTGCCCACGACGACCTCCGCCGAGGATGACCTCGAAAAGCCGCGGCCGCTGCTCGAGCGGGCATGGCCCGGGATCCGGGACGGTCGGGCGAGTCTTCCCTCCTTCCTGGGCGACACGACCCTTACCCTGCGGGCCAGGACACACTACGGCGATCTGCAGACGGTGACTCCGATCGAGAGGCAGGCATGGGCCTCGGGCGGCTGGCTCGCGTACCGATCCGGGTGGCTCCTCGACGGTTTCCAACTCGGGGCGACGTACTACGGTTCTGCGCCCGTCTACGCTCCTGCGGACAAGGACGGCAGCCTCCTTCTCGCACCGGGCCCACAGGCCTACCACGTCCTCGGCGAGGCCTTCGCCGCGCTCCGCTACCAGGAGTACGCCCTCCTCAAGGGGTACCGGCAGTTCGTGAGGCGGCCCTTCATCAACGGCCTGGACAACAGGATGACTCCGAACACTTTCGAGGGCCTGACCCTGGCGGGACAGGTTGGCCCGGCCGAGTACTTCGCCGGGTACCTGACGAAGATCAAGTTGCGCAACGGCGAGCAGTTCGTCGCCATGTCGGAGGTAGCGGGTGCGCGGGGAACTCACTACGGCGTTGCGATGTTCGACGTGACTCTCAAACCCCAGCGCGGGTTCAGCTTCAGGATTGCCGAGCAGTACGGCGTCAACACCTTCAACACCTTCTTCGGTCAGGTGGAGCAACTCTGGCCGTTGGCACACAACCTTCAGCTCCAGGTCGGAGCGCAGCTCATGGATCAACGCGCAATTGGCGACGCCCTGGTGGCCAGGACACAAGTCAGCAAATGGGTCACGAGGAACGGGGCGGCGAAAGTCGCAGTCACCTGGCGCGATCTCACGCTGAAAGGCGCCGCCAACGTCAACGCGTCGGGCAACAAGATCCAGGTCCCGTGGGGGGTCTCCCCCAGCTACCTTCAACTCGCTCAGCAGGCCTTCATCAATGCCAATGAGAAGGCGTGGCGCCTTGGCGTGGCCTACGACTTTTCGAACGCGAACATCGCCGGCCTCACCGCGTTCGCTGATTTCGGACGGGGCGTCGACTCGATCAATCCGGTCACGTGGGCGCGCCTGCCCGTCGAGGTGGAGTACGATCTCCGGGTGGACTACCAGCCGCCCGCGATCCCGGGACTCCGGGTTCGTCTCTGTGGCGTCATCTACGACCAGAAGGGTGCCACCCGGCTGGGCTACCAGGTTCGATCCATCGTCGACTGGGAGATCCCGCTCTTGTGAGCGACGCGAATCACGGCGCCTGAGGCGAACTCGGCGCCGGCAGGCCGACGCGGCGCACGAGGTCCTTGAAGCGCGGGTCAGAGCGAAGCGGGTCGAGCAATGGGTCCACGTTCAGCCAGACCATCCGATCGAAACGTTCCTGATAGGCCCTCTCCAGATGGGCGAAGGCCTGGTCTTTGTCGCCGAGGCCTGCATGGGCCCAGATCAGCCCGAAGGGCGACACCGATCCGGTTTTCTCCGCTTCGATCCGGTTCAATTCGCTCATCACCTTCAGCGCCTCGTCCCGCTGGCCCGCCCGCGCGTACGCATGCGCCAGCGCTCCGAGAAGGAGCGGTTGCCCGCGGTTGAGGAGCACGGCTTTTTGAAGTTCTGCGATGGCCGGCTGGTAATTGCCCTGAGTCACGTGAGCCCTGGCGAGCGCCAGGCTCGCGTCGGGATAGGTCGGATCCAGTTCCAACGCCTTTTGCCAGGACGCCATTGCTTCTTCGATCCGCCCGACGAAGAAGTAGGCCGCGCCCGCCCAGGTGTTGACGAGCGGTGACGTCGGATCCACTTGCTGGGCGCGCCTGGCCTCGGCAACGGCTTCGTCGAAGCGCTGCATTGCATAAAGGTACATGGCGTACGAGATGCGACCCGCGGCATAGCTGGGATTCAGCTCGATGGCGCGACGATATTCCCGCTCCGCGCCCGCCCAGTCCCACTGCTGCTGTGCCAGCCTGGCCAGGATCGTGCGCGGTTCCGCGAGAGTCTCGTCCAACGCGAGGGCTTTTTCGCTCCACTTCCGGACGTGGACACGATTCTCCTTCGGGTATCGCGTCAACGCCGCCGCGCGAGGCTGCTTGGTGTAAAGCTCGGCCATACCCGCATAGGCGGAAGCGTAGCCCGGATCTCTTTCGATTGCCTTCTCGAACTGTTCCTTCGCGCTCATCCAAGTTGTCGGCGTCATCGTTTTCGAGAAATAAGCGCGGCCCTGCAGGTAGGCCTGGTACGCTTCCGACTCGACACGTCGTGAAGTCGCGAGGCGTACCTGTTCCGGCCTGGTCACCTTCACGCGGATCCGGCTCGCCACGTCGCGGGCCACCCCGGACTGCACGGAGAGGACGTCCCGCAGATCGAACTGATAGCTCTCTGCCCAAAGATGGCGCTCGGGAGACGCCTGGACCAGCTTCACCGTGATGCGTACTGTCTCTCCGCTCGAGTAGAGCACGGCGCCTTCGAGAAATGCGTCGACCGTGAGCTCCCGGGCAATTTGCGGCAACGGCATCGAGGTTTGCCGGTACCTGATCACCGACTGGTACGAAAGCACTTGCAGTGCGCCGATCCTGCCAAGTTCGGTGATCAGCGCCTCCGTCATCCCGTCCACGAAGTAGTCCTGCTGCGGATCGCCGGAGAGGTTCTTAAGTGGGAGCACCGCAATCGAGGTGATGTCGAGTGGGGCCCCTCCTCTGTTCCATTCCATGTTAGCCACGACGAGCGCGATCGCGGCAATCGCCAACGTGGCCGGCACGAGGAAGCGACGTCGCGAAGTGCGTGCCCCAGGCGTCAGCTGCTCGAGCAACCTGTCCATCGAGTCGTAGCGGTCTGCGCGATCTGGACTCAATCCTCGCAGGAGCACGCAGCGTAGCCACGACGGGACCCGGCTCGATGCCGGCCGTTCCTTGACTCTCCGCCGCTCCATTTCCTCCAGGAGCGAGGCGACGGTCTCGCCAGCGAACGGCAACTCGCCGTACAGCGCGTAATACAAAGCGACGCAAAAGCTGAACTGGTCCGCGCGCGCATCGCCCGATTCCCCCTTCAGCTGCTCAGGCGCCATATAAGGCGGAGTACCGAGAAACGTTCCCGGCAGGGTGACGGCGGCCGCGAGCAAGGGGACACGCGGCGAGCGTGTCGCCTCTCCTTCTGCTGGCGCACCGGCAGACTGCGGCAGCTCCCCAGCAACCCTCATTGCCCGCGCCAGCCCGAAATCGAGAACGCGTGCCCTGCCGTCCTCCCCGACCCAGACGTTGTCTGATTTGAAATCCCGGTGGACGATATTCTTGGCGTGCGCTGCCGCCAGGCCCCTTCCGGCCTGCGCGAACATGCTCGTGATTTCTCGCCAGGATCGTTCCCTAGCAGCGAGCCATTCGCCGAGCGTGCTCCCTTCGATGTACTCCATGGCGATGAAGACCTGGTCTTCGACCGTGCCCACGTCGTGGATCGCGACGACGTTCGGGTGCGTCACCTGCGCCATCGCCTGCGCCTCGCGCAGGAGCCGTGCCTTGCCCAGGTCCATTCCTCCCGACGCCGGACGGACCAGCTTGATGGCGACCTTGCGGCCGAGCTCAGGATCGTAGGCGGCGTACACCACACCCATGCCGCCGCTTCCCAGCTCTCGCTCGAGCAGGTAACGGCCTACGGGCGCCGTGAGCCGGTCCGCGACGATTTGCGCAGCAGGCTCGTCGAGAAAGTTCCCGACCTTCGCATCAGAGGCAAGAAGGGACTCCACTTCCCGGCGCAAATCATCGTCTCCCGAGCAAGCCCGGTCGAGGAACTCCGTCCGCTCCCTCTGGTCCTGGTCAAGCACCAGCGTCGCCAGCTGCTCGACCTGCCGGAAGCGTTCCGGCGTCATCCCGGTCTCTCTTCCCCGAGCTCGCGATACAGCCACGCTCTCGCCCAACGCCACTCTCGCTTGATCGTCCTGGAAGAGAGGTCGAGGAGCCGGCCGATTTCCTCGACGCTGAGACCTCCGAAGTACCGCAGCTCGACGATCTGCGCCTTCCGTGGATCGAGTGTGGCAAGGCGGCTCAGCGCCTCATCGACGGCGACGACTTCAGCAGTCCTCGGTTCCGAGATCTGGTCCGCCTCGCTGAGCGAGACCCTCAGCGGGTTGCCCCCGCGCTTCGCGTACCTGCGCCGGCGCGCGTAATCGACCAGCACGGATCGCATTGCGTGCGAGGCCACGGCGAAGAAATGCGCTCGATTCTTCCATCCCGTTCCCTGCGGATTGACCAGCTTTAGATACGCTTCGCCAACCAGGTCGGCTGTTTGCAGGGTGTGGCCCTGGCGTTGGCCAGCGAGGTGACGCCGGGCGAGTAGTCGCAACTCTTGATAGACCAGCGGGACGAGCTGGTTCATCGCGGCTTCGTCCCCGCTTTCCAGGGTCGCGAGCAGCGCGGTGACCTCTGATACCGGGGCCACCATGAGCAGCCTCCCTCACGCCGCGGTCGTAGCACATCCGGGCGCCGCCCGACAGATCGGCCGCGGACCGCAAGAAGCCGAGCGGCGCGATGTCACCTTTCAGGCGGGTTTCACGTTCTCCCTGTGGGAGGCAATCATGTCACAGACGCAAATTCGAAACCTGGGCGCGCTCGTTCCTCTCGTCTTCGGGCTGGCGTGCACGGGTGAAGTCTCAACCCCCGCCGATCAACTCGTGCCCGAGTCATCGGCCCTTTCTTTCGCCAACTCCGAGTGGTCCGGCGCAACGAACCTCGGAGAAGTCAATTCTACCTTCAACGAGCAGAATGCGTTCTTGTCGAAAGACGAGCTGACGCTATACTTCAGCTCTGACCGTCCCGGTGGCCTCGGCGGTCTCGACATCTGGGTCTCTCGCCGTGCGTCGGTCGACAGCCCCTGGTCGCCTCCGGTGAATCTCGGACCGCCGATCAATACGTCGAGCGCAGACTTTGCCCCGAACCTGTCGATTGATGGTCACCTCCTCTTTTTCTCCAGCTTCCGGCCTGGCGGGCAAGGCATGAGCGACATCTACATGTCCCGGAGATCCGATCCGAACGATGACTTCGCCTGGGAGAATCCGGTGAACGTTGGATCGCCGATCAATACGCCGGACGCCGAGAACGCACCCTTCTATCTCCAGAATGCCGAGGACGGATCGGCGAATCTGTACTTCAATCGCGGGCAGAACGCCGCGCAACAGGCCAACATCTACTACGCCTCGGTGACGCGAGAAGGTGAGGCACAGGGTCCCGTAGTCTTCGTCGCGGAACTGAACGACCCGGCGGTCAATGACGCGGCCGTGACCATTCGGAAGGACGGCCGAGAGATGTTCTTTGGGTCACCAAGAGCAGGCTCCGTCGGCGGCAACGACATCTGGACGTCTACACGACAAAGCATCCACGACCCGTGGAAGACGCCGACCAATGCCGGACCACCGTTCAATACCGTGTTCAACGACCTCACACCGACCCTTTCGTTCGACGCTCGTACGCTCATTTTTGCCTCCAATCGGCCGGGAGGATTGGGCGGGAATGATCTCTGGATGTCTACACGGACACGGAGCGGCAAATGATTCGGACAATCGCAAGGTGGCCGTCCGTGTATCGAACCCTGATTGGACTCACCACGCTGGTCTTCGCCGCATTTCCGCTTGCCGCAGCGCCCCGGTATTCGGAGTGGTCGGCGCCACAAAACCTCGGGCCCGCGGTGAATTCTCCATTCTCTGAACTTGGTCCGGCCATCTCGAAGGATGGGCTCAGTCTCTACTTCGCCTCGAACCGGCCAGGCGGGTCTGGCGCCTTCGACATCTGGGTCTCGCAGCCTCGGTCGACTCCCCATGGGAGCCGCCGGTGAACCTTGGTCCTCTGGTCAATACCACCGCGAACGAGAGTGTGCCGTCGCTGTCCCGCGACGGCCATTGGCTTTTCATCAAGAGCACCCGTCCAGGAGGTCTTGGAAGCGTCGACATCTGGGCTTCCTACCGCTTCGACAAGCACGATGACTTCGGCTGGCAGCCATCCGTGAACCTCGGGCCGGGAGTGAACTCCGCGTTCAGCGAACAGGGCGCGAGTCTTCTCGAAAACGACAATGACGGCAGGCCGCTCCTCTACTTTGGCAGCGACCGCCCTGGCGGCATGGGTGGCAGCGACATCTACGTCAGCGAACAGATGCCGGACGGATCCTTTGGTCCTGCGATTCTCGTCCCGCAGCTCAGCAGTCCAAACAACGACCAGCGCCCAGTGCCTCGCTTTGACGGACTCGAACTGTTCCTCTTCTCGGATCGGCCCGGCTCGCTGGGCGCCACCGACATCTGGGTGTCGACGCGCGAGAGCGTCCATGACTCCTGGTCTACCCCGGTCAATGTTGGCGCTCCGGTCAATAGCGAGTTCAACGATGCCCAGGCCTACCTTGCATCCGATCGGCGAGACCCTCTTCTTCGTATCGAATCGTCCCGGAGGTTCTGGAGACTTCGACCTCTACGTGACGACCCGAACCAGAACGCGGGGGCAGTAGACAGACAAAAGGCCAACGTATCGCGCAGCGCTGGAATTACCGCCGCGGAGACGAAGCGAGCGTGGGCAGGCCGACGCGGCGCGCGAGGTCCGCGAAGCGCGGGTCGGAACGTAGCGGCTCCAGCAATGGGTCGACGTTGAGCCAGACCATCCGGCCGTACCGCTCCTGGTAGCACTTCTCCAGCAAGGCGAATGCCCGCTCTTTGTCGCCCAAGCCCGCGTACGCCCAGATCAGTCCGAACGGGGTGTAGCCCCGTTCCTCGAGGTCGATCCGGTTCAATTCGCCCACCAGATTCAGGGCTTTCTCCCGGTGCCCGGCCCGCGCATACGCGTGCGCCAGCGCGCCCAGCACAAGCTGTTGCCCTTGGTTGAAGGTCAGCGCCCGTTCAAGCTCTGCGATGGCTTCCTCATACTTCCCCTGCATCAAATGGATCCTGCCGAGCACGACGCTGGCGTCAAAGAAACTGGGGTCCAGTTCCAATGCCTTCCGCGCGGATGCGACCGCTTCCTCGGCGCGCCCGGCCGCAAAGTACGCGCCCCCTGCCCAGGTGTTGACGTGCGCCGAGGCCGGATCCAGCTGCTGGGCGCGCCTCGCCTCGACGACAGCCTCCTCGAAGCGCTGCATCGCATACAGGTACATGGCGTACCAGGTGCGGGCAGTCGCATGGCTCGGGTTGAGCTCGATGGCGCGCCTGAACTCGCGCTCGGTGCCCGACCAGTCCCAGTCCTGCTGTGCGGCCCTGCCCAGCACCGCGTGCGCATCGGCGAGCGTCTCGTCCAGCTTGAGGGCTTTTTCACCCCACTGTCGCGCCTGAAGGCGCGCGTCGAAGCTCTTGCGCGTCTTGCCCCTGTGACGGATGTAAAGCTCGGCGAGGGCAGCGTACGCGGGAGCGTACGCGGGATCCTTGTCAATCGCCTTCTCGAAGTATTCCTGCGCCTTGTTCCAACTCGTCTGTGTCGCCGTCTTGGACAGGTGAGCGCGACCGAGCAAGTACGCTTCGTAAGCTTCCGAATCGACCGGTCGCGGAGTGGTGAGGCGCATCCGCTCCCCCGGCGTCACCTTCACACGGATCCGCCTGGCCACGTCCCGCGCTACTTCTCCCTGCACGCCGACGACGTCGCGCAGATTGAACTCGTAGCTCTCTGCCCACAGATGCCGTTCAGGAGACGCCTGAATCAGATTGGCCGTGATGCGAACTCTCTCTCCGGAGTGGAACACGGAGCCTTCCAGGAATGCGTCCACCTTGAGCTCCCGCGCAATCTGCGGCAGGGACTTCGCGGTTTGCCGGTAGCCGATCATCGATTGGTACGAGAGCACTCGCAGCGCGCTGATCTTCCCGAGCTCGATGATCAGTGCCTCCGTCATGCCATCCACGAAGTATTCCTGTTGGGCGCCGGCCGAGACGTTCTTCAGTGGCAGCACGGCAATGGAAGTGACGTGGACTGCTCCTGGTCCGCCGACCATCTGGTCGCGCACTCCGCCGACATTGAGTGCGAGGACGAGCAGAACGAGCAGCAGGGCGAACATGACGACGGCAGCCGCGCGACGCCGACTCCACGAGGCCGCTGGCTGACGAACCTTAGAGGCATCCTCCAGACCGCCGGGGAGTGCGAGGATTGGCGCGCCGTTCATCGGGGCAATGATGGTGGCGACAGGCGCCCCGTTTACCGGGACGGACGTGTCGACGATGGCGCCGTTGACTGGATAGATGAAGCGATACCCGCGACGCGGCAGGGTCTCGATGAACCGCGGGGTGTCGGCCGAATCTCCGAGCGCTTCCCGCAGCTTGTTGATCGTCGTGTTGATGCTGTGATCGAAGTCCACGATCGTCCCGGCCCAGAGCTTCTGCTTCAACTCCTCGCGCGTGACGAGCTGGCCGGGTTGTTCCAGGAGCACTGCCAGGACTTGCAGGGGTTGCTCCTGGAGTCTGATTCTGACTCCCTTCTTGCGCAGCTCTCCTGCCCGGAGATCGACCTCGAACACCCCGAACCGAACGACCTGCGGGGTGTCGGCTACATCCGCCATCGGCAACTCCTGCTCGTCGGCGGAACTCTAGCACTTTCGTCGCACGTCATCGAAGGCGCGCCGGGAAGTGACTTCGGCTTGTATCTCCTTGGATATCAACGGTTTTCCAGATGACCCACGTTTGAGTCGCCGTGCATCGATCTGCCGCTTCAAGGCAGGCATGTCGGCACCTGGACCCGATTTTTGGAAGGGGACAGCCATGAACCACGAAGCGAGATTCTCTGTTGCCCTCGTCGTCGCGACCGCCGGATTGACACGACAACGGCCCGTTCAAGTCGGCACCGGACGGGACGCTCGTACAGATGCCTTGATTCCAACCAGCCGCGTCGGGCGGGAAGGCTGATATGAAGAATACGGTCATTGCATTTCTGCTGCTGTCGGTCCTGGCTTGCTCTCATTCCGAGTTCGACGATGTAACCACCGCGACGATCGGCGCCGGTGGTGGCACCGTGAGCCTCGCGGACGGGACCGCAATCGAAATCCCGGGCGGGGCGCTATCGCGCGACACCGAGATTACGATCCTCCGCAGTTCGGAGGGCACGTGGTTCGGCGGCGACCTGTCTGCGGTCAGCCCGCTGTACGAGTTCCGCCCGGACGGGACGACCTTTGACAAACCGATCGTAATCACCTTGGCGTTCTCGCCGGAGCTGATGCCGGCAGGCGGCGACATCCGGATCATGACCGCGCCGGCCGGCAGTTCGGCCTTTACGGAGCTGCCGGCCGAGATGGTGGGCGACAACCGCGCGCGTGCGTCGACCCTGCTCCTCTCGAACATCGTGGTGGCGAACAAACCGTCGAGCTGCCACGGCAATAGTCCATGCAACGATGGCAATGCGTGCACCTTCGACGACCGGTGCGTGAACGGGCAGTGTCGCGGCACGCCTTACACCTGCGACGATGGGAATGTCTGCACCAACAACGTCTGCGACGGCGCGGGCGGATGCAGCTTCCCGCCCAATACCGCTCCGTGCAACGACGGCAACCTCTGTACCCGCAACGACACGTGCGCCAACGGGGTCTGCTCGGGAACCCCGTTTACCTGCGACGACGGCAACGTCTGCACCAATGACGCATGCAATGGCTCGGGGTGTACTTTCACGCCCAACGCCGCCTCTTGCGACGACGGCAACCTCTGTACCCGCAACGATACCTGCGCCAACGGCGTGTGCGCGGGCATCGCGTTCACCTGCAACGACGGCAACGTCTGCACCGACGACGCCTGCAACGGCACGGGATGCACCTTCGCGCCCAACAGCGCTCCTTGCGACGATGGCAATGCCTGCACGAGCAATGACACGTGCTCCGGCGGCGTCTGCCGCGGTGGTTCAAGCAGTTGCTGCTCGCCCGGGCCGGAAACGAACTGCACGAACGGCATCGATGACGACTGTGACGGTCTCATCGATGGCGCGGATCCGGACTGCCAGTCAACCTGTGTGCCAATTCCGGAGCAGTGTTCCAATGGCGTCGATGATGATTGTGACGGCCTCGTCGATTACGAGGATCCCGATTGCGTGCTGATGGAGTGCACGGACGGCTGCCCATACGGCTACGGCTGCTTCCCGGACAATTACTGCCACAGTCACTGCGAGGACGGGGCGCCCGACTACGACGAGAGCGCCTCCGATTGCGGCGGTGCCGACTGCCCGCGGTGCCAGGCTGGTCAGCATTGCTTCAGCGGTTTCGACTGCGCTTCCGGCAACTGCGTCAACAACATCTGTCAGTAGGAGAGGAGCTCCAATGAAGATGAGAAACGTTTTCGCTCTGGTGGCTCTATCCAGATGCCGAGTCCTTTTGCTAGTCACGCTCGCCTTCCTCGTCGCTTCCAAAGCCGAGTCTGACCAGCCCAACTGCACTTCCGCGTGGTCGGAACCGGTGAATCTCGGACCGCCGGTCAACTCCTCGTTCTTTGATTCAGCCGCGACGCTCTCACCCGACGGACTCAGTCTCTACTTCGTTTCCAGGCGGCAGCCGGGCGGGAAGGGCCTTACCGACATCTGGGTCTCCCAGCGTGAGTGTTCCGATTGTCCCTGGGAGGAGCCCTTCGATTTGGCAGTCGTCAACAGTGCCGCCGAGGACGGGGGACCGTCGCTTTCCACGGATGGCCACTTGCTGTTTTTTCATAGCTCCCGTCCCGGCGGGTACGGCGGCGTCGACATCTGGATGTCGCGCCGCGACAACCCGAACGATGACTTCGGGTGGCAACCGCCGACGAACCTGGGTCCTGACGTCAACACGGAGAAAAGTGAATTCGTCCCGGACTACATACAAAGCGCTGATTTCTACCTGGAGCGAACTCGACACGTTCCTGCAGACGCAGCCGCTCTGTACTTCAGTCGAGGACCCGATTTGAACAATCAGGATATCTACACGGTACCGATCACGCGTAACGGCGAGACGCTCGGTCCGGCGGTTCGCGTCGACGAGCTCGATTCGCCGGCGAACGACGCATCCCCGTCCGTACGTACCGATGGGAAGGAAGTCCTGTTCTGGTCGACTCGCCCACCGGGTGCGCCGGGATCCGGCGATATCTGGGTTGCGACGCGCAGAACTGTCCACGAGCCCTGGTCCACGCCCGAGAACGTCGGACCGCCCGTGAACACAACCTTCAACGACGTGCGGCCGAACCTGTCGCGTAGCGGTCGGACGCTGCTGTTCGACTCGAATCGTCCAGGCGGCCTCGGCGATCAGGACATCTGGATGTCGACACGAGTGCCCGGCTGTCGCTGACACACGCACGTTCTGCTTTGAAGGGAATCGTCGGCTTCGAGACCGGTGAGTTCTTCGTCGACACCGAGGGCAATCTCACCCCGCTGTAGACGCGGTCGACGCCCACGATCAGCGCGGCCCCGAATTACGACTGGGTCTGCTCGAAGAGAAGGGCTGATATGAAGAATATGGTCATCGCATTTCCTGCAGCAACGGGATCGATGATGATTGTGACGGCCTCATCGATGGCGCGGATCCGGACTGCCAGTCAGCTTGCCAGCCATATGAGGGCTTCTGTTTTAACGGCGTCGACGACGATTGCGACGGGCTGATCGATTTTGCCGATCCCGACAGCGTGTTGCAGCCGTGCGGGGCCGACGAGTGCGCGTACGGTATCTCTGCTTTGGAGATTTCTTCGGCCACAGCCATTGCGAAAATGGCGCTCCGGACTACGACGAGAGCGCCTCCGATTGCGGCGGTGCCGACTGCCCGCGGTGCCAGGCTGGTCAACATTGCTTCAGCGGTTTCGACTGCGCTTCCGGCGATTGCGTCAACAACATCTGTCAGTAGGGCAGGACTCCAATGAAGACGAGAAATTGCGACTGAGCGTTCAACGCTTCTCCCAGCGCGCCTTGTGCTTCTCCCTGGTCCGCGCCCAGGTCTTCGCATCCATGCTCGGGTCGATCAGCTTTCGAGCCGCGTACGAGACCTGCAAATACTCCTCGGCGCAGGACTCGGCGCGGTCTTTCGGGAGATAGCCTTTCTCCACTATCCCGCGGAAGGCCGTTGGATTGCTGCCATGGGCCATACAGAGCATGTTGTAGAACCGCTGCGAATCGAGCCCGTGAACGTCGGAGAAGTCGGTTTCGTCGGGCATGCGGCCCGCGGCGTCGTGCAAGTACATCCAGGCGGCGCCGACCAGCACGCGGCGGGCGACTCCCTCTCCGGCCCGGAGCAGCATGAAGGCAGCCAACTGGTCTGCAGCGTCCTCTTCCCGGCCCAGGATGGGGACCCTGAGCCGATCGAATAGCGCGTGGGAGATCTCGTGAAGCAGAACGAAGACGACGGCTCCGTCCCGGGCGAGGTCGGACGGGATGCCGTGGATCGGGGCATCGTGCTCCGGGTTCTTTGGCGGTTCGTAGCTGCCGTGGAACATCGACCGGACGGGCGAGGGCACTGTCGCGGTTGCCGGCAGCCCGGTGCCGGCGACGGCGACACCTGTCGCCAGCAACGAGGCGATCATGACGGAGATTCCGAGTCCGGGCCTCACCATGGCCCGGTACTGCACGCACCGCGCCAAGATCGGCACGCCATGACGCACTGCGGCCCATCGCGCAGTGCGCTGCGGTTGACTGTGATCGCGCGGTCCCTTAAGTGTCCGGTTCGGCTCGGACCGGCGCTGTACGGTTTGGGCGGCGCCGGAGTGATGAACTCCCCCGCAGCAACCCCGAAGGTCCATGCCTCACATCGACTTCGCAGTCGGCATCGGCGGAGCCGCCGGCCAAGGCGTCGCGACGCCCGGCAACATCCTAGCGAAGCTGTTCGCCCGCCGCGGCCTCCACGTCAACGCCTACAACGCGTACCAGTCCATCATCCGCGGCGGACACACCTTCCTCACCATCCGCACCAGCGAGAGGCCAGTGCGCTGCTTGGGCGACGACCTCGCCATGCTCATTCCTCTCAACCAGGACACGATGGACCGGCACCTCGAGCGGATGCGCGCCGGCTCGGCCGTGCTGTACGACGGCGATCGCGTCAAGCCGGGCGCTGCGGCAGAGGGTGTCCAGCTCTGTCCGTTGCCGCTCGCGCAGCTCGCGAGGAACCTCCTTTATTACAACACCGCGGCGGTCGCTGCCGTCCTTCGGCTCGTCGGCGTCGAGCTGAAGCCGTTCGAGGAGATGCTCGCCCAGCAGTTCGAGCGGAAGGGCGACGCGGTGGTGGCGGAAAACGTCACCGCCGCGCGCGCCGGCTACGACTATGCAGGTGCGCACTTCAAGCCCTACGCCTTCTCGCTTCCGGACACCGGCAAGCGTCTGGCTGTCGCCACCGGCAACGAGAGCCTGGCGATGGGCGGCGTCGCTGCCGGCGTGAAGTTCTATTGCGCTTATCCGATGAGCCCCTCGACCGGCGTCCTGATGTGGATGGCGCGGCATGCGCGCCAGCTCGGCATCATGGTGCGGCAGGTCGAGGACGAGCTCGGCGTGATCAACATGGCCATCGGCGCCGCGCACACCGGATGCCGCGCGATGTGCGCCACTTCCGGCGGCGGATTCGCGCTCATGACGGAGGCGCTCGGAGCGGCGGCGATGATGGAGATCCCGGTCGTCTGCATCAACGTGCAGCGCGCCGGACCCGCGACCGGCGTTCCCACGAAGACCGAACAAGGCGACCTCTGGCAGGTGCTCGGCGCTGGGCAGGGCGATTATCCCCGCATCATCGCCGCGCCCACCAGCATCCGCGACTGCTTCCACCTCGTACCGGAGCTCTTCAACCTCGCCGACAAGTTCCAGTGCCCCGGCATCGTGCTCGCCGATCTGCTCGAGTCTGAAGGATCCTCCACCTTCGAGCCCGGGGAGCTCGATTTCAACCCTCCGCGCGACCGCGGAGAAGTGATCGGCCTGAACGGCGAGGTGCCGGAGGTCGACGGCGGGTACAAGCGTTACAGGATGACCGGGAGCGGCATCTCGCCGCGCGCGGTGCCGGGGACACCGGGGCACGCTCACGTCGTGGCCACCGACGAGCACGACGAAGACGGCGTGCTCATCAGCGACGAATTCACCGACCCGCACAAGCGGCAGGCGATCATGGAGCGGCGCGGCCGCAAGATGGACGGCGTCCTGCCGCTGCTCGCGCCACCGCGCTTCACTGGACCGGGTGACGCCGAGGTGACACTGGTCGGATGGGGATCCACGGAAGGGGTCATCGACGAAGCCGTCGAGCAGCTCGCCGAGCGCCGCATCGTCGCGAACCATCTGCAGATCCGCTGGCTGGTGCCGCTGCAGACGGAAGCGATCGCGCGCGCTCTCTCCGGCGCGCGCAATCTCGTCGTCGTGGAGAACAATTACAGCGGCCAGTTCGCGCGCTACTTGCGCGCGGAGACCGGCATCGCGGCCGACGCATCCATCCGCAAGTACGACGGCGAGCCGTTCCTGCCCCACCACGTGGTGAACGGCGTGGAGAAGATCCTCGCCGGTGTGACGACGAAGTACGTGCCGGTTCACGAAATCCGGGTCTGAGGAGAATCGCCATGGGCGAGATGCAGATCGAGTCGAGAACGACCCAGCTTGGCAAGCAGCGGCGACCGGCGCTCACCGTCAAGGACTTCAAGGGAAAGGCCGACCCCGACTGGTGCCCGGGCTGTGGAGACTTCGGCGTCCTGAACGCGCTGAAGACGGCCGTCGCCGAGTTGGGACTCCTGCCGCACGAAGTCCTGACCATCAGCGGAATCGGCTGCTCCTCCAACCTGCCCGGCTACATCAACACTTACGGCATGCACACCCTGCATGGCCGCGCGCTGGCGGTTGCGACCGGAGCGCAGCTTGGGAACCACGACCTTAAGATCCTCGTCACCGGCGGAGACGGCGACGGGTTCGGGATCGGCGGCAATCACTTCGTCCACGTCATGCGCCGCAACGTCGATCTCACCTACATCGTCATGGACAACCAGATCTACGGCCTCACCACCGGGCAGGTTTCGCCGACCAGCCGCAAGGGAATGAAGACCAAGAGCACCCCATTCGGCAGCGTGGAAAACGCGGTCAATCCCATCCCGATGGCGATCGTGTGCGGCGCGACCTACGTCGCGCGCGGATTCTCCGGGCAGCAGAAGCAGCTGGTCGCGCTGATCAAAGGCGCAATCGAGCATCGCGGATTCGCGTTCGTCGACGTCTTCAGCCCCTGCGTGACCTACAACCACGACAACACGCACGAGTTCTTCAAGCAGCGCACCAGGAAGCTGGAGGAGATGGGGCACGATCCCGCGGATCGGCGCGCCGCCATCGAGAAGGGCGGCGAATGGGGCGAGACCATTCCCATCGGACTCTTCTACAAGAACGACGACGTGCCCTCGCTGGACGAGCTGGAGCCGGTGCTGACCGAGGGCGGCGCGCTCGCCCACCGGCCGCTGGAGGTCTCGAGCGAAAACGCGCGCGCGCTCGTCGAAGAGTTATTGTGAACGCCGAGATCCGAAGATCCGGGCCTCGATACGCGAGTCGGACCGATTACGGACGGACCTGGATGTTGCCGACCAGGTTCGGGAACAGCGGCGGCGCGGGAATGTGCCCCGATTCGCAGTGCTGCAGGACGACGGCTTCCGTCGCAATAAACAGATTCGATGCGAGATCAGGAGGGTCGTTTCCCTCGCCGTTGTCCACGACCGTGAAGTAGGCAAACGGTGAAGTTCCTTCCGGCAGGCCACGCGCGTGATCCCCGACCAGTCCGACCCGCGCGAGGTTCCCCTCGATCTCGAGGCAGATGACGGTGCCGTGCGCGTCGATCACCGTGCCGTCCGGGCGGTGGCTCTGATACTGCACTTCGCCTTGGATGATGGTTTCGCCGGTCGCCGGATGTACGCGCTTGATAGCGCTAAACGAATAGCGGTTGTCGGCTCCCTGACGTCCGATGAACTCGACATGCCCGGTCGCGGACTGCATGTCGGCGCCGCCAGTCTCCAAGGCGGTGACGTCCACGGACCGTAAGCCGTAATCCGTCCGATCCTGCTTGCCGCAGCCAACGCCTCAATCGCCGAAATAGCCGCAGCCCGAAGTTGACTCACGCGAAATCAACGAACTGCGTTGCGCTGGGGATCAGGTGACACGATACGCAACTCAGCGTGCCAACCCACTCCGGCCCGGAAGTCGTGTGGGCGCTGCGTCTCTGATTGAGCGTTGCGACGTTGCAACGCGTGTTACCTTCCGGCCCATGAACGCGGAGGGTCGGTTCGGGCCGCTGGTGGCCGAGTTGAAGCGGCGGCGAGTATTTCGCGCGCTGATCGGCTACGGCATCGTCGGGTTCGCCGTGCTGCAGATCATCGAGCCCGTCATGCACGGGCTGCATTGGCCCGACGCGGTGCTCTCTTACGTCGTGGTCGCGCTGGCCATCGGCTTTCCCGTCGTGCTCATGCTGGCATGGATCTTCGACGTCAACGAGGGGCGCATCGAGCGCACCGCGGGCAAGCCGCTTCGGACCGGGATGGCGATCGCGCTCGCTGGCATCGGCCTGCTCATCGCGGCGCCTGGCGCGGTGTACTACCTCATCATGCGAAAGGCAGCGCCGGTACAGGCGCCGCCGGGGCCTTCGGTGGCCGTGCTCCCGCTCGTCAATCTCAGCTCCGACAAGGAGCAGGAGTACTTCTCCGACGGACTCAGCGAGGAGCTGCTCAATCTTCTCGCGAAGGTGCCCGGCCTCCACGTCGCCGCGCGGACATCGACGTTCGCGTTCAAGGGGAAGAACGAGGACGTGGCCACCATCGCGGAGAAGCTGCACGTCGCGACTGTCCTCGAGGGCAGCGTGCGCAAGTCAGGCGATCAGATCCGCATCACCACCCAGCTCGTCAATGCGTCCGACGGCTACCATCTCTGGTCGGAAACGTACGACCGGACGCTGACCGACGTCTTCGCCGTGCAGGACGACATCGCCCGGGCAGTGGTCGACGCGCTCAAGCTCAAATTGCTGGAGGCGCCCACCTCGAAGGACCGCCGCACCGCCAGCACCGAGGCGTACAACGAGTACCTGCTCGGGCAGCAATTCTTCCGCCGCAACAACGTGGAAGGCTTCCGGCGCGCGAAGCAGTCGTATGAGAAGGCGGTCGCGCTCGATCCAGGCTATGCGCCCGCCTGGGCGGCGCTTGCGCTGGCTACGTTCTGGGTCGCGGACAGCGCGGATACTCTCACCGCCGTGACGGCGGGCCAGGAGCGGGCGGTTGAGGCTGCGGACAAGGCCATCGCGCTCGGCGGGAACCTCCCGGACGGATATCTGGCGCGCGGCTTCGTCCGCGTCCCCATCCAGTGGGACTTCGAGGGCGCACGCGCCGATCTGCAACGCGCGCTTTCGCTGAAGCCCGACGACCCGGACGTGCTGAGCACCTACGCCCAGGTCGTTCTTCGGCCGCTGGGGCGGTTTCCGGAAGCGATCGCGGCGCTGCGCAAGGCCGCCGAGCTGGATCCGCTCAATGCCCGAGTATGGGGCGTTCTGGGCAGCACGCTCAGCGCTGGCGGCGACTTCGGAGCGGCGCGCGACGCGCTCAACCGGTCGCTGGAGATCAGTCCCGACCAGTCGTTCACCTCGTTCCACCTCGGCACGACGTTCCTGCTGGAAGGCCAGCCCGCAGCGGCGATGGCGATCTACCCGCGCTCCACCAATGAGATCTTCCGCCTGGCGGGCATCGCCATGGCCGAGCATTCACTCAATCATCCTCGCGAGTCACAGCGCGCCCTCGAGGAAATGATCTCCCGATTCGGGCACGCCGGCGCGTACCAGATCGCGCAGGTGTACGGCTGGCGGGGAGAGAAGGATCGCGCGCTGGAGTGGCTGGAGCGGGCGCGGGTCCAGCGCGACGGAGGGTTCGTCAACGTCAAGATCGATCCGCTCCTGCGCGGCCTGCGCGGCGATCCGCGGTACACCGCGCTTCTCGTCCGGACGCATATGCCGCTGGACTGAAGGGCCGCCGCGCTCCGGCGTTGACGGCGTTGCGCGCAGACCCGTAGAGTCAGGGTCAGATGGCATCCGTTCTCTAGTTCGGGACCGCTAGACGAGCCTCTGCTCGAGCCGCCGGCTGGCGTGTGCCTGCGCGGTCCCAATTGTCCATCCCATTCCACGTACAACTCCAGACTCGCACCGCGCGAGGCGACGATGACTCAGGAAAGGACGACCATACTGTTCTTCGAGTTGTTCAGTGGGCTGCCCCGTCAGGGACCTGGGGACGCAGCAAGTACGCTCAGAGCCCTCGCGCTCGTGCCAGGCATCGGACCGGAGAGCCACGTCCTCGACCTCGGCTGCGGAACCGGTCTGCAGACCCGAGTGCTGGCCCAGAACTCACCGGCGCGTTTCGTTGCCGTCGACAATCACCCGCCGTTTGTCGACCTTCTGAATCGCGAGGCGCAGCGCCTCGGAATCGCGGACCGGCTCGAAGCCCGTGTTGGAGACATGGAACGGCTGGACTTCGCGCCCGGTTCGTTCGACCTCATCTGGTGCGAGGGCGCCATCTCGATCATGGGCGTGGAGGCCGCCCTCCGCGATTGGCGCCGGCTGCTCGTCCCTGGGGGACACATGGCCGTGACCGAGGTGTGCTGGAGGAAGGCTCACCCGCCGCCAGAGTGCGCGGCCTTCTGGGCGAGGGAGTATCCCGCGATCCGCGACGTCCCGACGCTCCTCGCCGTCATCGAGAAATGCGGCTATGAGACGGTGAACCACTTCACGTTGCCGCCGTCGTCGTGGTGGGACGACTACTACCGTCCACTCCAACAGAACGTGACGGAATTCCGCAACCGTCACCGCGAAGAAGCAGACGCGCAGCAGCTGGCGGACGATGTCCAGCGTGAGGTCGACGTCTGGCACGCCTACGCGGAGTTCTACGGCTATGAATTCTTCGTGATGCGAACCCGTTGACCAAGCCGGCCCGGGGACGCCAACGTCCCCGGGCCGATCCAGTACCTATCGGCTCAGAGGCTGCCGAACTCGCAACCAATGCCGGCGGTCATCATGAACGCATCGCCGAAGTTTCCGACGTCCTGCGTATGGATGCTCACGCGAGCGTTCCAGCGGTCCTGCTGGAACCCAATTCCGGCGCCGAGACCGAACTTCAGGTCGGTCGAGGAGGTGGCCGCGCCCCGGGCTGGAGTGAGGCTGCTCATGAGAATGAACGTGCCTGCCTCGAACGTACCGAAGAGGCCCGCGCGCGCGGACCCGAGGTAGTACTTGGTGCCGAGGAGGATCGGCAGCGCGTGCACGTGGGAGCTGCCGGTGCCGACGTCGCGGTTGGAATGCAATTCAACCCCGGCGCGCAACGTTGCGCTCAGCGTGTCGAGCATCGTGAGCTCGGCCGTGAGCGCGCCGCCGCCGCCGACGCTGCTGGCATCGGCATAGTTCCCTAGCGGGACGCCAATCTCGGTATCGAGGCCGAACGAGAGGTTGTGGCCTCGAAGGAAGTGCGCACGCGTCCTCTCAGCGTGCGCCGCGCCGGAAACGCAGAGAAGAAGACATGCGATGCGGACAATTGCTTTCTTCATGTTTTTCCTCGGAGCGCACCTGCGCTCGTCCAGTCGGTCGAGCTTTTTCGAGCGTAGGGGACGGGCAGAGGCGAAACAAGTTTACGAACCTGCGTGAAGGTCGCTGGGGCTCAGCGCTCCTGCGCGGCCCGATTACTGTCGAATTACAGCACCCAATGCGGGCTGCGCCGCTCGATCAGCGGCTGTGGGGTAGCGGACGCAACCACATCGCTCGCAGCGACCGGTGCGTGCTACGCGTCGAAGTCGCTGCCCGAGGCCGACCATGTCCGCGGAGGATCCTAGCGTGCCACGCCGGCCGATCGCTCTCGCACTGGTGGCGGCCTGTGGTAGCGCTGGGCAGTCAGAGACGACGTGCCCGATCCCCGCGTCGGTCACCGCGCCGGCGTTTGTCCGGGATGTCCTTCCCGCGCTCCAGCAGAGCTGTGGCTCGCGGACCAGCACCTGCCACGGCGGCAATGCACCCACCGGCCACGTGGCCTGGTCGACCGACGCGCCTCGCACCTCGCGCGACGTCTACGATGACCTCACCATCCCGCCGCCGTCGAACGCGCCGGCGTCCTTTCCGCATCGGATCACACCCGGCGACCCGGCCCATTCGTGGCTGCTGGAAAAGATCACGAAGGATCAGCCCGGCGGCTCCGGGTACGGCGCCCGCATGCCGTATGGGCTCCCAGACCTTTGCCCACCCACCGTGACGACGATCACCGCGTGGATCGACCAGGGCGCGTCCTACTGAGCGGAGAGGATCCCGATGGCTGATCTCACACCGATCGCGAGCTGGACGGCTGCCGACGTGCAGCACTTCGCCCGCCGGGCGGGCTTCGGCCTCTCCCCGGAGGCCGCCGCGCAGTTCGCGGCGCAGGCGCCCGCCGCCGCCATCGATGCATGGCTGGATGGGACGGGATTGGACGTGACCCTCTTCGCCAACGTTCTGGCGACGCGCGCCGACCCCGTGGCGGAGCCGGCCCGCAGCGCCAGCACCACGCCAGGCTCCGTGAACGTCCCCAACGAGCCCGGGCCGCATCCGTACCGGGTGGATCCGGCGAACGCCTGGCGCAACAACTTCAGCCGGTCGCAGGCGTATCTCGCCTTCCGCATGCAGTACGCGCCCTACGCGTTCGGGGAGCGGATGGCGCTCTTCTGGCACAACCTCTTCGCCACCGGCTGGCACAAGGTGAACAACGCGGCGCTGATGCTGCAGCAGTACGACGTGTTGCGCGCCCATAGCCTCGATCGCTTCGACGATCTCCTCGTGCTCGTGTCGAAGGATCCGGCGATGGCGATCTGGCTCGACTCCGTCCAGAACAACGCCTCCGGCAGCAGCGTACCGAACGAGAACTACGCCCGCGAGGTCATGGAGCTCTACAGCCTCGGGGCCGACAACGGCTACAGCCAGAGCGACATCACCCAGCTCGCCAAGGCTCTCTCCGGCTGGAGCTTCACGGTGCCGACCTCCAGCGCCATCGTGGACCCTACCGATCCGTCGAGCACCACCGTGGGGAGCGGCACCTTTCGTGTGTACGACGGCAGCGCGAATCCCGACCCGTACATCTGGAACCTGGCGAAGCGGACCACGCTCCCGACGATGCATGGGAGCGGCTCCATCACATTCCTCGACAGGACTTTTGACGTCGGCACGCCGCCCGCGGGCATGGCCCCTGGCGAGGATGCGCTGCGGTCCATCGTCACCAGCCGGGACGCGCAGTGCGCCGCCTATCTGGCGAAGCGTCTGCTCGTGCACTTCGTGACCGCGCGCTTCACCTCGACCGACCTCTCCGACGTGGCCTCGATGATCCAGTCGAACCAGTTCGACGTCCGGGCGGTGATGAAGACGCTGCTCAAGTCGCGCTGGTTCTTCGATCCGTCGAACCGATTCGCTTTGGTGGAAGGCCCGGTGTCCTGGTCCATCCGCGCCGCCCGCGCGCTGGGGTACGACCTCGCCGCCGCCGACGCCCTCTCACCAAAGGGGTTCCCGGCCTGGGCGCTGGTCGTGAGCGGCTTCGACCAGGCGGGGATGAAGCTCCTCGATCCCAATGGGCCGAATGGCTGGAGCGAGGACGACGCCTGGCTGAACAGCGGAACCATCCGCTACCGGACGCGCATTGCAGCGGCCGTGGCGCTCGCGGAACAATCGAGTACGGGCACCCCCTCGGTCACGTACCGGCTCTTCCCCAGCGACATCTCGCAATGGTTTCCATCGGCGCCGGCGACGCCCCAGGCGGTCCTTGACCGTCTCGTCGCCCTGCTCCAGCCCGCCCCCTTCCCCGCCGCGCTCGGCGACGCGTGGCTCCAGGCCCTGTGGCCCTCGGCGTTCACCTGGGACCCGGCGAGCGCGGACACGCAGGCGCGAACGCGACAGCTCGCCTATCTCGTCCTCTGTTCACCCGCAGGGCAGCTCTACTAACGGAGACCGCGATGACCATCACGCGACGCAGGTTCCTCCAGGGCGTAGGCGCGACCGGCGTTCTCGCTGCCGTGGGCTGCAAGCCCAGCGCGCCTGGTGTCCAGCCGGTGCCCCCGATCGCCATCCCGACCAAGCCCATCCTGGTGGTGGTCGACATCGATGGCGGCAACGATTGGCTCAACATGATGCCGCCGCTCTCCGGCAACGACCGCTCCGTCTACCAATCGAAGCGCCCCAGCCTGGCAGTCCCGATCGATCACCTCTCCGGCCTCGCGAACGGCGCGGGGCTCAACGCGGACTTCGCCGGCATGGCCGAGCTGGACGCCCTGGGGAGGGTCGCGTGGATCCCGGGCATCGGCATGAACAACCCGAACCTTTCGCACTTCGTCTCCATCGATCTCTGGGGACAAGGCGCCGCGCAGCCCACCGGCACCGGATGGCTGGGGCGGTTCGCAGACGGCGCATTCGACACGCGCGGCGACGTGCTCCGCGGGCTCACCGTCACCTCCGACCGCCCGATCATGCTGCGCGGCACGTCGCGGAGCTTCGTCTCCATCACAAGCGCGAGCGGCTTCGTCTATCCGTCGTGGCTCCGCTCCGGTCGCATCGGTTCGCCCTATGCTCCACAGCTTCTCGAGGACGGCTTCGCCGCGGCGGTGACCTCCACCACCACTGATGCAGCTTCCGGCCCTGACTACGCCGTGGCGGCGGTCTCCGGAAAGCTGTTCCTCGATGCGCAGAACGGATTCGGAACGAACGGAAACCTGCCGGCGCGGGCTCCGTCCGTCCCGTATCCCGGCGACGCGGACTACACCCTCAAGCGCCTCGACGGCGGCAACCTCTCTTCCTCACTCTCCAACCAGTTCAAACTGATCGCGCAGATGCTGGCCGCGGGACTGCCCACCGAGGTGTTCTTCACGCGCCTGGGAGGCTGGGACACGCACAGCAACCAGGCCGTCGATCACCCGAACCTGATGCGCGCGCTGGGCGGATCGATCCGCGCCTTCTACGACGATCTCGCGAGCGTCCAGACTGCCGACGGCAACGCCCAGGAGCGCGTGATGATCCTCGCCTGGAGTGAATTCGGACGGCGCGTGGCGGAGAACAAGGGGGGCACGGACCACGGGACCGCGGGCCTCTCCTTCTGCGTCGGACGGGCGGTGCGCGGCGGCTTCTACGGGGACTATCCAGATCTCTCGACCCTCGATCGCAACGGGAACATGAAGTACACGGTCGACTTCAGGAGCCTCTACGCCACCGTCCTCGAACGGTGGCTCGGACAGGATTCCGCGGCGACGGACACCATGCTCGGCGCCACATATCCGCGACTCGGATTCCTCTAGAGATTCGCGCGCGCGCGGGTTCCGGAAGACGCGCAAAGCGTGTAGCATCCCCGCGCTCGATGGACGGGGGAAACGATCATGAATCGACGAAGACTCACGATGGCGGTAGCCGGCGCAGCAGCGGCGCTCGTCGGTGCCTGGACAAGCGGCTCGCTGAAGGCGCAGCAGCCCGGCTTCAAGAGGGTTGAGCTGCAGCGGCACGACCTGGGCGTTCCGGGACGCGAAGCGGTGCAGGTCCGTGCTGAATTCGAGCCAGGCGCGTCGATCGGCAAGCACACGCATCCCGGCGAAGAGTTCGGGTACCTGCTGGAAGGGACCCTCGAATTGGAGATTGCGGGGAAACCGAACGCCACGCTGAAGGCAGGAGATACGTTCTTCGTCCCGCCGGAGACCGTCCACGCCGCCAGGAACGTCGGCAAGGGTCCGGCGAAAGTGCTCGCCACCTATGTGGTCGAGAAGGGGAAGCCGCTGGCTACCATGGTGAAGGACACCGCGGCGTCCGCGCCTGCGCCGAAGTAGCTTGCCGCTGCATTCCGGCGAGTGCCGCGCGCCGGAGGTCAGGCCTCCCTCAGGGCCCGGCGGGAGGCACGCAATGCCGGTCGACGCACGCCAGGCCGGCGCCGCGAGGGCAATTGGCCGGACAGGTCCCGCAGTCCTCCGGGAAGTCGTCGCAGACGCCGTTTCCGCAGACTGCACCGTAGCCGTCCACCTCGCGAATGCATGGGAGATCCAGTGACACGATACGCAACTCAGCGTGCCAACTCGCCCCGGGGCGAGTTAAGCCGGCGACCCCAGCGATTCGACGCTTCTCGACACCCATCCCGCAGGGCGGTCAGATCGTGGGACCAGTTTCTGCGGTGCGGTCAGTTGGGCAGAGGAGTCACGTTTCAGGCGGACTCGGATTCGGGAAGCAGGTCAGCTGTACGGAACACGTAGCGCTAGCGGCGCCGCGCAGACCGTCTACCGGCTGCTGCTCGGGGGTGGGCGGGGCTGCCGCTTGAATCCTCAGTGTCGTCCTAGCGTGTGTTGTCATTCCTGCTGCGACTCATACATTTGAGAAGCCTCGGACTTCTCCGAGGTCACGATTGGAAACGTCTCCGCAACGGGGAGGCACCATGAGGAAGTGTTCTGTAGCGCTTGTCATTGGGGCCGTGTGGACGGGTACGGCGCCGACGGTCAAGGCAGACACCGGCCTGGACTTCCAAACGACCTTCGACCAACTCGTCGCTTGGGACCCCGAGTTCGCCGAGCTCGCGCCCGCTGAGCCGCCCGATGCTGCGCACGACTTCGTGGTTGGCAGCAAGAAAGTAACGTACATCAGCGATGCTTTCCAGCATCTCCGCGTCAGCGCGCACAGCGGTCCGTCCCTCCTTGACGAACAAGGCGAGCCCCTCGCACCAGGTGAAAACCCGAAGGGGACCGTGCGCCTCACCGTATCGTTCCCGGAATTGTTCTTTGACGTGAAAGGTGACGTCGAGTGTCTCTTCGTCAATGGCAACATTGGCCTTGTCGCGGCTCGCATCGTCTCACTCGACGGAGCGCTTCCACCGGTGTTCGAAGGGGCCACGCATGTAACGCTGAGAATCTTCGATTTCGGTAACCCGGGTTCCCCACCGCCTGATGATCGTTGGGACTGGTACTTCATGGCGCCACGGGCACCGATCTTCTGTGCAGCGTTCGGTGGCGGCGGGGGTGGGGGGAGCGGGAACCTCGTCGTCCACGACGCCTCGAACTGAACCGCCCCTCGATCCGTCGGGGTACAGCGGCGTGACAATCACCGGCGGTGTCGGGTCCGAGCTGGCGGCCCTGACCACTTCACACGGGCGAGTTGGCGCGCGCTACTGGATTCGAACCAGTGGCCTTCGGCTTCGGAGACCGTCGGTCGGTCCGGTAGCCTACCTCACGCTCGCGTACTGAATTCGATCCGATGTAAATCTCCGGCGCAACTTGGAGGAAATCGAATCGCGTCCAATCGTGCCGCTCGCGACGGAGTCGTCGGAAGAGGAGAATATCGATGGTCCATGACGTCGCCGTCGTCGGAGGGGGCCCCGCGGGAGCGACCGCTGCACTGTTCACTGCCAAGGCGGGGAAGAAGACGCTTCTCATCGATGCCGACAAGGGAATGACCCGCCGCGCGATGGTCTACAACTTCTATGGCGTGCCGGAGATTCGAGGCCCCGATCTGGTGGACACCGGGCATCGGCAGGCGGCGCATTTCGGCGCCGAGCTGATCAAGGGGGCCGTGACCGACGTGAAAAAGACGGAAGACGGCTTCAGGCTGGTGACCGAGCAGGGCGACTTCCATGCCCGGTACGTAATCCTCGCCACCGGCGCCACGGCCGATCTGGCCACAAAGATCGGCCTCGAGAGCAGACCTGCGACCGAGCCGCGCATCAAGACCGTCCTGGTTGTCGACCCCGCGGGGCGGACGAACGTCCCGGGGATCTGGGCGGCAGGAACCGTGGCCGGGGTGAGCGTTCATGTGGCCGTGACGGCCGGCGACGGCGCCCGGGTGGCCATCAATGTGATCAGCGAGATCAACGGCGTCCGTTGGGTCGATCACGATGTACTGAAGCCCTGACCCGCTCAGGCCAACTACACCTTCCTCAAACACGCGAGCCGCGAACCATGAACAAGCCGGGAACGATGAAGGCCGTCCAGCTCGACGCGCCTGGCCCGCCCGCGGCGTTGCACCTGCGCGACCTGCCCATACCTCAACCGAGTGCGGGATGGGTCCGCATCCGCGTGGAGGCCTTCGGACTGAACCGCTCCGAGCTCCACCTGCGCCTGGGACTCGCGGAAGGCGTCACCCTCCCCCGCGTACCGGGCATCGAATGCGCCGGCGTCGTCGATGCCGCTCCGGGCACCTCGTTCCGCCCCGGCCAGCAAGTGGTCGCGATGATGGGCGGCATGGGCCGGGTCTTCGACGGGGGCTACGCGCAGTATACGGTGGTGCCCGGATCGCAGGTGATCCCGATCCGCACCGACCTGCCGTGGGAAGTGGTCGGGGCACTCCCCGAGATGCTGCAGACGGCCTACGGGTCGTTGACCGTCGGTCTCGATCTGCAGCGCGGACAGAGCCTGCTCATCCGAGGCGGGACCTCCTCGGTTGGGCTCGCCGCCGCCGCGCTGGCCCGCGAGATGGGGGCGACGGTTCTCGCCACCACTCGCCGCCGCGAAAGGCTCGCTTCACTGGCGGAGCGCGGCATCGAGCACCCGATCCTCGACGGCGGTGAGATCGCGCCGCAGGTGCGCGCCCTATTTCCAAACGGCGTCGACGCCACTCTCGAGCTGGTCGGTACGCCCACGCTGAAGGACTCGCTACGAGCCACCCGGGTCCATGGCACGGTCTGCTCCACCGGGATGGTCTCGAACCAATGGATCGTGCCGGACTTCTACCCCATCGGCTACATCCCCAGCGGCGTGCGTCTCACCGGCTACGGCGGCGACGCCGGCGACCTGCCGCAGGGCGTCCTTCAGCGCTACCTCGACGCGGTCGCGGCCGGACGATTCTCGGTGCCGATCCATAAGATCTACGAGCTCGAGCAGATCCAGGAGGCGCACGCGACCATGGAGAACAACCAGGCGGTAGGCAAGCTCGTCGTCCGCGTCCGTCAACCCTCCTAAGGAGATTACGCACCGGGATCCCGGTCAGTGAGGCCGATGCGGGCATCGCTTGGTCAGGAGCGGTCGCCAGACATTGACGAAGTGCTGCGCGATCCTGCCGACGCATTCTCCGGCGGAGATCCACCTTCCTGCATCATGCCGTGCTTTGTGGATCGCCGTAACGAGCAACACTGCGGTCCGGCCGGGCATGCGCCGAAATTGACGAGCGCGCATATCTGCGCCTCTTCGAGGCCGGCTCGGTCCGGGAGTCAGAGGTCACGCGGCTTCAGGGACGCACGGAGTGTGCCGGCTACCACGATGGGGAGAACAGCAGCCACGCCCCACCGCCGAACGTGGTGACGTAGATCGTCCCGGTGCTGTCGAAGCCGAGCCTTTGCGTCGCCAGGAACGGCAGGCCGCGAAAGGCGCGGCTCCACGTCTTCCCTCGGTCGTAGCTGCGCAAGACGCCGTGACCGACCGTTGCGACGTAAAGAGCGTCTCCGAGGAATGCCGGAGAAAAGGCCTGCAGCGAGAGCTGGTAGTCCGGACTGGCGACCGGTCCACCGCCGCCGGCATTGGGCGTCTCGATCGACAACACGTGAGCGGGAGGCTGACTGCTGGACCCATCCACCACCAGTCTCCATAGGCCGCCCGTGGCAACGCCCGCGTTGTCGACCCATGTCGACAGCTTGCACGTCTTCGGATCGCCCGATCGCGTGTCGCGGGTCGCGACATACAGGACTCCGGCCTGCCCGGGGTCGAAGGTGAAATCGACCGGCGAGATGGGGGGCAATCCGGACGTCAGCAAAGTCCACGCAGATTCCGGCGACGGCCCGAGGCGGTAGAGCGCGCCGGGACTGTACATCGTCACCTTTCGCGTCGAGCTCGCGCAGGGTGCGGACGACCTCTCCGCCGCCATCGCGACGTAGATGTTCCCGCCGGCGTCGCTGTGCAGCTGGTAGAAATGCTTGTTGCTCGTATTCGGGGGGGCGCCCCATCGAATCCAGTCACCCGCACCGCCCGCATCGGGCGTCGAGCGAAAGACGCCGGCGCCCCAGACGGAGGCGTAGAGATGCGGCGCGCGATAGAGGACAGAGACGACGGGGCCCGGAGGCAGAATGCCGTGGTTCGGGCCTGTGCGCATTCGCGTCCAGGTCCGGCCGGCGCGGTCGCGGGGGGAATCGACCGACACCAGGACAGCGCCGGTCCGATTGCGCGGAGCGGTGTCGTCGAGCTGGGTCTCGTAAGGGATGTCGTGCTCCTGGGACACCGCCGCCCAGATGCGCCCGCCCGCGGCGTCGATCGCGAGCTCGTAGAACGTATTCCAGCTCGTCGTTCCATCCGAACTGATCGGAACCCACTGTCCACCGTCGTCCCGGACGGCCATGCCGATGTCGGTATTGGCGAGGAAGGTTCGTGCTCCCCTGCGATAGTGGTTCCACACCGTCGTGACGTCGAGGCCATTCGACCGCGTCGTGGAGAGCTCGCGATTCGGCTCCGTCGGCGCGGTGTAGCGCTGGGTCCAGCTCTTTCCGCCGTTGAGCGTGACGTAGACGCCGCCCAGGTTCGTGAGCACCGCGATATCCGGATCGCTCGGGTGCACGGCGAAGCCGCGAGCGGGACCGCCAAACCCCCATCCACGTCCATAACCGGGGAAGTTCTCCATCCAGCCGCCGGCGACCGTGCCCACGTCGTATGCCGGAGTCCACCTCATCTTCTTCGCATCGAAAGAACCTCTGAACACCGCCCGCTTCTGGCAGGAACCCGAGGACGACGTCGCGTACACCGTATTCAGGGCGTTGCGGGGCATCCCGAGCAGATTGGGCTGGAAGCATTCATCGGAGTCCTTGAACTGCCGCCACTCCGCAGGCATGCCGCCGGAGTCGTACCGATAGACGCTCTGACGACCGACGGCGGCGTAGAGGACGTAATGGACGGAGTCGCTCGCGCCGACGAGGTCGGTGACGGGGCCCGGCCATCCAGATGCAGGAGCGACTGACTTCCACTCCGCTTTCGAAGTGCCCTCTTCGAGGCGATGAATCCCGCCGGAAGTCGCCACAAACGCGCGCTGGCCCGTCGGACTGCCGGCATCGGCGACGAACAGAACCTTGAGCACCGGTTCGGACAGCGATCCGACGTGCTGCCACGATGACCCCGCGCCCGACGATTGAATCCGATAGACGCCGCCGTTGGTGCCCAGAAGCACAGTCGGATTTTGCTCTGCGGAGATCGCCATCGACGCAACGGCCGGCCCGGGCGTCCATGCGACGGAAGNCGGATGGAAGGCGAACACGTGCTTCGGGTTCCGCGGATCGACGGCAACGCTGAAGACGCCGCTTCCGTCCGCGCTCACCACGTCGCGCGCGTCGAGCATCATCCAGTCTTTCCCGGCATTCGTGCTGCGATAGGTCCCGAACATGTCGCAGGCGACGAACATGACGCCGTTCGTAGTGATCGCCGGCCCTCCGGTCGCGCCGCCTCCACCCAGTCCGACGGACTCCTGCGCCTTCGCGGCCGCCGGGGCGAGCAGCGCCGACACCACCACGAAGAGCGTTGCGATCAGCCCGGAGCCGTACGAGCCTTTTCGAACCCACGGCCGCTGGATCACTTCGCCCTCGCCAGAGCGACGGGGCCACGGCTGCGATGCACCTCGCTGGTTGTTTCGAAGCATCTCTCGACTTCTCCTCGCCGACGCCCAAATTTCGATCTTGCCGGTTCTTTCTACCCGGCTTCTACCTGAGGGGTCGGACGGCCAATCAGTGCGGAAGCACG